>NZ_JARPLC010000110.1:0-16973 GCF_032350395.1 Limnospira sp. PMC 289.06 | reverse complement strand
ATCCATCTTTAGACTTGTCCTTTCCACCGGGGTACTTTTAAAGGTCTGTGTAGGTGTTGCCAATATTACCCTACTTTTCCCCTTACTCTTTTGAGCGCAGCGTCTCAACCTATTTCGCTACCTACTTGTGACGATGGTTCAAGTCGGAACATTCAGATTTCCTTAGTCATGGATGGTTGGCAGTGGTCGCTTTTGGTAGTAGGTTCTACTTCACGCCTTCCGTTCCCCGCTTCAGTCCCAGGGTTGTGATTCCTGAAATTGGGGGTGGCTATCGCCGTTACTCTTTCCCATAATCGCCCAAGTGGTTTTAATACTCCTCCTTGTGGTATACTTGGATTGGATATTCGATTTCTTTTATGGGATTGACCTTGAGTCCCTTGCCTAGCTTTCGCTTTGAGGACATATAAACAGTTATGGGATGGTCAGGGTACGAGTCCCTTTTATTCCACCAAGGGGTGAAAGTCTCACTAGGAGGTTATTTCAGCCATTGCAGCCTTATTTGACTCCTAAACGTCTCGCACCTATATATTTACATTAGCATTTTAAGACCCGGTTGGATTGGTAATTATCCCTTATCCCTGATGAATGCTTTGGGGTACAGCCGCCGGTCCGAGTATATCATGCTTGACCAGACTCGCGAGTTCCTCTAATTGAGCGATCGCCTCTGCACCTTCCAACTTCATCAATTCGCGATCGTCGCGCATCTCCGTCCAGGTAATCCCATAATCCGACACCAAAAACCGGATCAGATGATTTTCACTCAGGCTGACCATAAATGAGGCGCTGTTCATTTGACCCCCACAAGTATAGCAGGAAGCCAGGTAGCCCCGTCGTTCCAGCACAATAGCTAGGGCTTGGAGATTCATCACCAAATCCTGAACGAATTTTCGATGTTGCTCCGCAAGTCTGATAAACATAGTTTTTCTCCTGTCACCACAATCTTTAGATTATCTTCAAAATTTAACATAATCTCAGGACTGGGTATCTCGATGTTGGTAAAGTATCACTTCTACTAACCTAATTCACCATGATCCGTTGAATATTTCAGTCCAACCAGAGCCTGAATCAACTGAAAACAACTTGAAAACAAAGCGATCGCGTTATTCCCAAATCCTTGATGGCATTAGGCTTAGAGATAGCCTTCTCAGATCTAGCATAGTGATTCGAGTTTTGCCATAGCTAAAACAAATCCTTATGATAAACATAACTAAATTTAACAAAACTCAATCTTTTCGGGAAGTCCACCCCTAGGCTGGCAACCTGTAAGGCTAATTAATCAATTAACCCTACAGGTAAGATGATTAGCTGATTCTCAGCGTGCTAATTACCGCATTAGCTAATCAACCGTCCACCAGCCCAAAGCCGGACCAACCAACCGAATAGTTAGCCAAAAAATCACTAAAAAGCTAATTCCAAACCAAGCCCCCTTAGTAGTCCATTGCATAAACTGTTCGCTTTGGGTTTTAGTAATCGGTACCCAAGGCAAGATAGTTAAACTAAGCCAAGATGTCACCATCCTAACTCGTCTTCAAAACCGGACATGAAAGTTTCCCTTCATCCGGCTCCTCAATGTTACAGATCTTGTCATGATCACCTCAGCTACCATCACTGATAATTTCAACAATTGCCTATACTCCCATAGCTTAAATTGCCACCATTAGGAAAGCCTGCCCCTTTGCCTTTAACATACCTAACCATAGGTTTCTGGGAATGTTTTAAGAGAGCTATTTCCTCATGTCCTCGGACAGCAAAAGCCCAATTTCTGTTATCAATACTCTGCCAGTATTTATCAGCCACCCATTTTCCGGTCTGATTGGGATGACGTCGATTTACCCATCTTCTCAGCTTTCCGAATAGCAGATAATCCAACTCATTAAACACTTCTTTAGAGACTACTGTTGAGTAATAGTGACTCCATCGGATAATGATTCGATTCAATCTCCTGATGAGTGCTGCTTGAGGGGCAGCTTGATGAGCATCAATTACCCTAACCAGTCGCTCATAGTGTTCTTTGACTGCCTTTCGGGATGGCTTGATCATAGTCTTGAAACTCAGAGAGTTGCCCTTTATGTCTTTTCCAGAGTGATATTTTCCCACTCGGTATTGTTGAATATGGAAACCGAGGAAGTCGAAACCTGCATCCTCCCCATCAAGAGTATGGGCTATCCTCGTTGGCTCTGGTTTTAATTCAAGACCCCATGGCTTTAACCACTCCCTGATTACCTGTTGGCAGTGATGGATTACAGCACCATCTTCGTGAAGTATAACCAACTTATCCGCATATCTAATTACAGATAGTTCATTGCGGTTAACTGGCTTTCTTCCAGATAGCTGATCAGCCATCTTCAGCAGATCTTCTTCCATTCCGTGGAGGGCAATATTTGCCAGTAATGGCTGGATTATACCTCCTTGGGAAGTGCCTTCCTTGGTCGGAAATAGCTGTTTTCCATCCATTACACCGGATTTGAGCCATGCTCGTATTTGTCGGCGTAATCTAGGGAATGTTCCTAATTTATCCAACAGGCGATCGCTATTAATGCGATCGCCCAAGCACTTAGTTATCTGGGCATCTAACACCCATTTAGGCTCTGACTCCAGATGATTCGATATTGCTTCTATGGCATCATGGCATGAGCGTCCCGGTCTAAATCCATAACAGTTAGATTCAAATTTGGCTTCCCATTCCGGTTCTAATGCTAGTCTCACCAAACCCTGACCCGCACGGTCAAATATAGTCTGGTCTCCATTCCGACTTGGAGCATCCCCGACCGTTTCTGTCAAGTCTACTCTCCGGGTAGGCTTGGCTTTACTACCTAGCTTCAGGTCTCCCACCAGGTTTATTTCTCCTTTCCAGGATAGGGATTTTACCCCGTCCACACCCGCCGTATTTTTACCTTCATGAGCTTGAGTTACCCATCTAACCGCTAATAGCTTCCCTGACCAGGACTTTAATAACAACTTTTGGAGATAGCGAACTGCTTTGAAATCACCACGCTTTGAGGCTTTATAGATTCGTTTTTGCAGGCGGAATATGCGACGTTCAACCTTTTTCCAGTTGATGCCACCCCATTCCAGTCTTTCCGTAGTCTTTACACTCGTTTCAGATTTCATTTCCTGTTACTGGCAACTCTATATTCCGTAACATCGTGGAACTGTCAGCCTATTCTAGGCATTACCCTAGACCTTCGCTTCTGTCCCAATCCTTACCACATACAGCTTGCGGCTGGTTACCTACTCAGTTATCGACCAATACCTGAGAGCATATATATGGGTTACTTCGTTCCGAATTACCTTTGGTTGTACCTTTAGGACGATGCTTTACGCCGGGTTTATAGGGAGTGTATGTTGGTCTGTGAACAATCAGCCAACCCCATTGATCCTTAGCCTTTTGGCTCCAGCGTGTCAGCCTTTTCGCTGGTTTAAGGTGACGACGTTTTGATCACATCTTCAGATTTCCTTATCCATAGATACCTGCTCGACAGAGTGCCAGTTTAGGCTACCAGCAGAGCTGCCTTTTCATCCCGCTTCACCAAGTCGCGATAATCCGATCGCCTCAGTGGGGATGATGCTGTCACGTCTACACCTGACGGGAGGGACTTTCACCCTCAAGGTAATTCAGTTGTCAGGGAACAGTTTTTTCGGTTTTTTCTGTCCCCGCTGGTAATCCCCCAAACCTATAACCAAGTAGGCTTTAGGCTGGTTTCTACCAAACGAATCGCACTATTCCTCCTTACCGTACTTTTCCCCCATCATTTCCTTACGACGTTTAGCTTCACCCATAATTTTTGCGCTTCCAACCAATTTACTAACTATCCCCATTCCTAGCAGGTTAGGGAGGGGAGATAGTTGTCTATTTTAGCTAAATCCTGACTCCAATTCTCAACCTTTGTCCCCTCAGACATCCCTGATCCTCTCTCCATCGCAATAATCGGGTTATCGGTTGACCGATGATTTCCGTTGATAAGGCGATCGCTCTACGGGGGGTTTCTGTTACCAAAGCGATCGCCTCAGCAGCAGAACAAATCCCCCACCTGACTAAATTTTCTGCCCCCCTCAACAGGGATAAAGTAGTTCCCGCCAAAGTTCCATCCTCCAGCCGAGCCACCCCCCCTGTCACCTCAATGCGCCGCTCATCCCACGGATAAACCCCATCCGCCAATCCCAAAGGCGCTAAAGCATCACTAACTACAAAAATCTCCCCCTTACTCCCCCGTAACAGTAAATCCAGCATGGTTGGACAAACATGATGTCCATCAGCGATCGCCCCACAAAATACCTCCGACCGACATAAAGCCGCCCCCAATAGTCCCGGTTCCCGGTGATGTAGGGGAGGCATCGCATTAAAAGCATGAGTTACCATTGTCGCCCCCTGGTTAAATGCTTCATTAGCCACAGCTAAATTAGCCTGAGAGTGACCCAGACTGACGATAATGCCTAAACTCCTCAAATAGGGAATAACTGTCTTTGTGGGGTCTAATTCTGGGGCTAGAGTCATCACCTTAACCACCTTTTCATAATCCCCTAAAACCCGTTTGACATTATCTATCGTCAGCGGTAATAGACAATTTTCAGGATGTGCGCCCCGTTTTTGCTCATTCAGAAATGGTCCCTCAAGATGAACTCCTAAAATCTCCGCCGCCTCCCCCTTCCGGTCCCCTTGAAATTCCCCAAGGATAGCCAGCGATCGCCTAAATTTCTCCACCGTGGTTGTCACTATAGTAGGCAAAAATCCGTCAACCCCCTGATGCCATAAATACTCACAAATACCTTGCAGTTGTTGATGATTCTCCCCCGTTAACTCCGGGAAAGCTAACCCTAACCCACCATTAATCTGTAGGTCTATCCCCCCTAGAGAAATCCAATCACCACCGACATCAATCACGGCGGCGGCGGGGTCTGGTTTCGTGGCGATCGTCTTCACTACACCATCACGAATTTGTAGGGTATGTAATCCAGGTTTACCTAGAATCTGACTGTTAATTAAATCTACTGACACATCATGGGGCTGGAGGCTGTCATGCATCATCTTACATAATCATTGATTTATAACTGGGTTAAACTGACTCTCGCTTTCCCCAAATTTATCTCATTAAATAATCTGTTAATTCTGGATATCTACTAAACTGGCGATCGACACTGGCTAATTGACCTTGATAAACTAACGCCGTTGCTATGATTATCCTATCAAAAGGGTCTTTATGAATCGTAGATAAATTCACCGCTTGACAAGCAACTTCCGCATTCAAAGGCAGTAATTCTATGCCAGCAGGGGCTAAAGCCATCCTAAACCACTCTGCCATACCCTTAGATAAATTCAGACGACCCCGCTGAGAAGCTAGGGCGATTTCATAGCACGAAACTGGCGAAACTCCCAGACTGGAAGCTGATTCAAACTGCCCTAGCCACTGAGATGGGAAACGGTCAAAGTTCCCATTAATCAGCCAAATCCAGACATGAGTATCTAGCACAATTATTTCAGACATTCCCAATCCTCTTCATCAACAATCGGGCTAACAATATCACCGATAATTTCTACCTTTCCGGCTTCTGGAACCGGAAATCTGCGTCGTTTCTGTGGTGATTCTGTTTCTTTAAGGATGGTCACAATCACTCGTGCTTTTTTCAGGTCTGGCTGGTCTGACAACCATTTAAACTCACCGTTTTCGTAGATCGCTTCGTAACTTTTTAGCATGATTTACTGTTACCTCTCAATAATAGTGGATGCTTCCGGGTCCCTCTGCTGCTGGCTTGTCGTCAAACCAGACTGGCGCAATGTCAACCCTCGTATTTCGCCTCTCTCATGATTATAAACATTGTAGCTCAATTGGGGGGGACAATTCCTTAACAGACGTAGTTACTCCCAACTATCTCCACCCCTAATGCTATAATCTGGGTCTGTAGTTTCACTTAGTTATTAACAACTGCTATGGACTCAATCTCTCAGGACCCTAACTCCTCCCCTGCTCAAATTGGTATTATTATGGGCAGTGATTCTGACCTACCTACCATGTCAGCAGCGATCGCCGTATGTCAAGACTTTGGCATTAGTTGGGAAGTGGCGATCGTATCAGCACACCGTACCCCAGACCGAATGTTTGATTATGCCAAAACTGCCCTAGGACGCGGATTAAAAGTTATTATAGCTGGTGCAGGCGGCGCGGCTCACTTACCCGGAATGGTTGCATCTCTCACCCCCTTACCTGTGATCGGGGTTCCCGTCCCCACCCGTAACCTTCAGGGACTCGATTCTCTCTATTCTATCGTGCAAATGCCAGCCGGTATTCCCGTGGCTACAGTAGCGATCGGAAACGCTAAAAATGCAGGTCTACTCGCCGTTCAGATTTTGGCTTCTCATCAACCTCAACTCATGGAAAAAGTCCAAGCCTATCGACAAGATTTAACCGAATCTGTACTCGAAAAACAAACTCTCCTTGCACAGTTTGGATATCAAGAATACCTGAAACAAATGTAATAGCAAAACCCCTGAGTTACACCAGTTTGTACATAATCATACCTGGCTCATAATCTCTCAGCGCAAGTATAGCAATTTGCCATATATTTCTGTATCATGGAATACAGAATTTAGGTTAATATAGTGTTAAGAAAGTAGATAAAAATCGTAGCTTAAAGTTCTAGCCTAGGACATAAGAGAATCTGACTATCCCTCGAAATTTGTTGTAGTTTATCTGTACTTGTTATGGTTAAATGGTAGATCCACCTGTTATAAAATCAACTCAGTTGAGTACAGATGTGTTAGTTTTGTCGGTTAACCTCACCTGTCAAAGTCCGGCTAATTACCAAATTAGCAGCTATAAGTTGGCATCAAGATTAAGCATCTCTCTAACCAGACGGCTATCATTTGCCGCCTCATCCCTTCCATATTAACGTAAATTGAACAACTCTAAGCAAATGTTGAAACGCCAAAAGTCGAGAACCAGAAGTTATCGGCAATTTGCTGAGGTAGTTGGCTCTGCGCCTCAGCCTACTTCGTCAATTTTTCAGCCCCAAAGACCCAGATGGCTATCTCCTAGCCTGCTAGGTTGCATTCCTCTAACTGCGCTGATTATTACATTTTGGAGTTTAGCAGCAGTCGCCCAAGAGGATGCACAACCCATAACTCCTGAATATGTGCAGGGTGTTTTAAATACAATTTGGATTGTGATTGCCAGTATTTTGGTAATCTTTATGAACGCTGGTTTCGGGATGTTAGAAACCGGATTTTGTCGTCACAAAAATGCCGTTAACATTCTCGCAAAAAACCTAATCGTATTTGCGATCGCCACCCTAATTTATTGGTTCTTTGGATTCTCCGTCATGTTCGGAGGTGAAAACCCCTTCATCGGTGGTGGTGGCTTCTTCCTGACCGGAGACCCCAGCGTTTACGGACTTGACCCATTCCCCGAAGGATTGCCCAAAGAAGTTTTCTTTCTGTTCCAGGTTGCCTTCGCAGGTACCGCCGCCACTATTGTATCCGGCGCAGTAGCCGAACGGATCGAATTTGTCGCCTTCCTCCTATTTAGCCTATTGCTAGTCGGAATATCCTACCCCATTACCGGACACTGGGTCTGGACTGATAACGGCTGGTTAGCAAGTATGGACTTCCATGATTTTGCCGGATCAACCGTAGTTCACTCCGTGGGTGGATGGTCTGCCCTCATGGGGGCAGCATTCCTCGGACCCCGCATGGGCAAATACGGTCCATCGGGTGAACCTAGGGCGATTCCTGGTCATAACATGAGTATTGCCACCCTGGGATGTTTAATTCTGTGGATCGGCTGGTTTGGATTTAACCCCGGTTCCGAATTAGCCGCTAATGAGAACGTTCCCTATATCGCCCTCACCACGAACCTAGCAGCCGCTGCTGGCGGTGTATCTGCTACCCTTACCTCCTGGATTAAGGATGGTAAACCAGACCTATCCATGATTATCAACGGCATTCTCGCCGGTTTAGTCGGAATTACCGCCGGCTGTGATGCCGTACCTTTATGGGCAGCAGTTGTCATTGGTGCGATCGCCGGAGTTATAGTAGTCTACTCGGTCGCCTTCTTCGATCGCATTCAGATTGACGACCCCGTAGGTGCTACTTCTGTTCACTTAGTTTGTGGCATTTGGGGAACCCTAGCCGTCGGCATCTTTGGCGGTGCTAATCTCGGCATTCAAATCCTCGGTATCCTCTCCATCGGTGGATTTACCGTAGTCATGACTAGCATTTTCTGGTTAGCCATAAAAGCCCTCGTCGGTATCCGCGTCACTCCTGAACATGAATATGAAGGACTCGACATCGCCGAACATGGTATGGAAGCCTATAACGGATTCCTCAAAGAAGTAGGCCCAGCCAGTGTCGGAGGTATTGATCCTGGTATTCCTAGCCGTGAAGATGGAATTAGCAGAAGCTATTAAACTCCTAATCTCATCTGGTAACAAATCGTCTCCTAACTGGCACATAGCCCCTACAGGAGGCGATTTTTTCTTTCCACCCAAAACAACAAGGGAGCGAGATCACGCCCCATCTCTGAGCGAGCAGGGTGGAAAAGCGACAGGCGCGACTTTAGCTCCCTACATAACACTATGGCAATTCGCACCATTTTATGTTATTTTAAGCTGATATTGTCCCTCCTCGGTCCACAAATGATTGTCCACGAGTTCCGGGTTCGTGCTAGAAAATATCAACACCAAGCTATAGACGAGGCGATTGCTGTTGGTTTAAACCTGCGACTGGTCGGCGAGTAGCGCGAACCCAGAATCTACGCTTTCCTAAAATGAAAGGTAGAGTGTCAACATATAAATAGACAACTTTAGGGCGTTTCTCAGATTCTCGTGTTGATTCCCTTAAAAACCATTCCAGCTTGGGCGATGTTATCCCTCATCGGTAACGGGATACTAACTCTGGTGATTATCTTACTATTGCTAAGGGGACAATCATTCTCCGACACTTCCCAAGCCCAAGCCCAAACCTCAGAAGAAAACCAAGTTGGTGCAGCAGTACAAACCCAACAGACCAATGAAGTTCAGCCCAACTCCACCAACTCCTCATTTCAGCCACAATATCGCTTGACCTATGAAGACTCCGTAGAACAGCTAAAAGAAAAAGCACTTCTCGCCGCCCATAATCGTCCCGATCGCCTAACTATTTTAGCCGGAGACTCATTAAGTTTATGGTTTCCCCCGGAACTATTACCCCCAGACAGAACCTGGTTAAATCAAGGCATATCCGGGGAAACCTCCGCCGGACTACTACGACGACTCAAGGTATTTGACCTGACCCAACCAGAAACTGTATTTATCATGATCGGCATCAATGACCTGTTACGGGGAATTGATGACCAAACCGTTTTAGCCAACTGGCAGGAAATTATTAGAGATGTGCAATGGGTTCATCCCAGCGCTCAAGTGGTCGTTCAGTCCATTTTACCCCACAGTGATCAAAATGCTAGTTGGGAAGGACGCGATCGCCTGCTCAAAATTCCTAATCGTCGTATACGCCGACTTAATCGAGAATTAGAAGCGATCGCGATCGCCAATGGTGCTTATTTCCTAGACCTACACCCTCTATTCACCGACAAAAAAGGAAACCTGCGCCCGGAACTCAGCACCGATGGTCTACATCTCAATGATCGTGGCTATTTGGTCTGGAGTACCGGATTACAATTTTTTAGCCACAAAATACTAGGTTCCCCCTGAAGCGCTAAACTAAACCTCGGAGCATAAACTTCTTACCTACAGATGCGATCGCACAGTCCCTAGTTCTAAAACTCAACAGTTGAACAGATTTGGAAGATGAAGATTTCACTAACACAAACCATTATCACCCTAGCAGCAGCTACCTTCTCCATGATCACTGGATTTTCCCCGGCAAATGCAGTCCAATTTGGTCAACAGGAAGTTGATCAAGATCGATTCGTAGCCATGGCTGTTCCCCGCGCCTTTGGTTACTCCCTAGTAGTCGTTGAACAAATTTCTGATTCTCGACCCTGTTGGAGTGAAAATGGCAGCCGTCCCGTTCAAGTTGAACCCCTACTTCTTAACTTCGACTTTAGCGGAATTTGTGGACGCGCCACCGACAGCAACGGTTATTCCGTTCGCATGGGAGGACAAGACCTCGCTCTCAGCCACAGCCTCACCGTCCAAGCTATTCCAGGAGAAATTTTACTTGTCGCTAACTCTCGCGCTGATGTCTACGCACCACCCATTATTATCGGTCGCAGTTTTGGTCGCTCTAGTGGCTTTACCAAAATCTTTTTAGAACCGGGTTGGCGCTTCACTAAACGAACCTACAACGATCGCACCCTCGGTCATATTTATTTTACCCACGACAACCTACCTCGCTAAAATTCACAATATTCTTCCCCCTGACTCAATATCCACTCCCCCCATGGGGCGATCGCCTGTAGGTCTCACTAACCCCTTGAACATCAGATATTATCCCCTAAATCATAGAGATAATTACTGATATACTCGCCGATTACCGGATTTCATCAAGGTTAAAATTTATGTCTCAGGGGAGAAGCGATCGCCTATCAAATTCCGTTATGGTGTATCCTAGAGTACATGAGGAATAATACATAATTCCCATGTGTCCATTCAGGAGGACAAACAGATGAAAACTTTATCAACAGTCATGATTCTAGGGGCAGCCACAACCATAGTATCCCTAGGCTTCGCCTCTCCAATTCGGGCTGAAAATCCAGCACACCTGAGACAACTACTAGAGACCAGATTTTGTCAAGGTTGCGATCTTAGAGGGGCTGATCTATCAGGAGCCCATCTCATTGGAGTAGACCTCCGAAATGCTAACCTCGAAAATGCTAACTTAGCTAATGCTAACCTCGAAGGCGCAGACCTTAAAGGTGCAAATCTAACTGGTGCTAATTTGAGCGGTGCATTTCTCAATCAAGCCGAATTGAATGACGCAGTTCTTGATTTAGCTGACCTCAGTGGTGCTAACCTGATTAAGGCTCGACTAACAGGAGCAACTTTCGCTGGGGCTAATTTGCAAGAAACTCAAATGTTGCAACCTATTATCGGAATTACCCCCCCTGTTGCTACCGGTTCCCTCGAAGACCTTGGCGGCGATAACTTGAGCATTGGTCGCGACCCCTCTCGGTTGGCTATGCCTATGGGTGGCACGGATTTGGATCAGGACTTTCAGTATACTCAAGAATACCTCGAATCATTATTCGAGCCCATTCAGATTAATCGCCATTCCCTTCCCCCCCTTGAAGGTTTCACACCTGGTGACAATAACCCCGTTGACCTCAAAATACCCCAAATTCGGTTCTAGTTAATTCTGCTCATCAGGCGATCGCTTAATCACTTAATCAATCACTAGCGGAATTGTGTTAAGTTTTGTAACAAAATGTTAAGAAATGTTGCGAAAAATTTTTTTTCTGGGGGGTTGCTTGCTTTTTCGCGGGCTCTGTGTTATTATTTTAGATAATGGGAATAGTGGCAATTTTTTTATTTTAACCAATATTTCTATTATTTAAAATATGTCTATATCGTATCATTAGTTATCCTAGCTGTCAACCCCCTCCACGGTAATTTGGCCGAACAATTTTTTTTTAATTGAATAAAAAATCAACTTTTCAGCAGATTGTATTGATTTGTATCAACAGGCCCAAACCAGGGGCGATCGATGGGATAATTAACAGTCAATTTGGCTGTATAAAATAAAACAACCGTTATCTCATGTCATCAGAAAACCATAGATTAAACCTTGTCCAACGTCCCCGTCGTCTCCGTCGTACCGATGCCCTGCGGCGGATGGTGCAAGAAACGCAACTAACAGTTAATGACCTGATATATCCCCTATTCGTGATGGAAGGGGAAAATCAGAAAGTGGAAGTCCCCTCAATGCCGGAAAGCTACCGCTACACCCTAGATCTATTACTGAAAGAAGTAGCAGAAGCATCTGAATTAGGGATTCCGGCCATTGCTTTATTTCCCCTAGTAGCCGAAGAAAAAAAAGACAACGCCGGCACGGAAAGCTATAATCCCGAAGGACTGGTACAGCGTACCGTCCGCGCCATCAAACAAGCGGTTCCCGACATCATGATTATCACGGATGTCGCCCTAGACCCCTTTTCTAGTAAAGGTCATGATGGCATCGTCAGTGATAGCGGTGAAATCCTCAATGATGAAACCGTCGAAGTTCTAGTTAAACAATCGATATCCCACGCGGAAGCCGGAGCAGATATAGTCGCCCCCTCGGACATGATGGATGGACGCATCGGCGCAATTCGTCAAGGACTCGATGCAGCAGGTTATACAAACGTTGGTATCCTGGCTTACTCGGCTAAATATGCCTCCGCCTACTATGGCCCCTTCCGGGATGCCTTAGACTCTGCTCCCAAATTTGGCGATAAGAAAACCTATCAAATGGATGCCGCCAATAGCCGCGAAGCCATCAAAGAAGTTATGTTAGATGTGCAAGAGGGAGCCGATATGGTGATGGTGAAACCCGCCCTGGCTTATCTTGATATTATTTCCCAGGTTCGGCAAGCTACAAATGTACCTGTTGCGGCTTATAATGTTAGTGGTGAGTATGCGATGATTCGCGCGGCCGGACGTATGGGCTGGATTGATGAGAAAAAGGTGATGCTAGAAACCCTTACCAGCATGAAACGAGCCGGAGCCGATCTGATTCTTACCTATTTCGCTAAGGAAGTTGCCCTAATCCTTCGCTAAACTTTTGGGGGGGTCTCCGCTGTGACTGGTGAACCCTCCCGATTTCGGTGGCGATCGCCAAAAGTCTACATCAACAATAGGAAAATTTGCGTTAAAATACAAAATCAATCTTCTCAACTTGTTGTATATTTATGCTCGTAGAATATCATGGCTTCACCTGTGACTCAACGGCCCCCTGCACTTGATCGCATTGTTCAACGCTTTAAACGCGCCTCCTCTAATAAGCTGCGTTACGAGCAACTACTGACTTTAGCTCAAAAATTGCCGGAATTTCCAGAGGAGCAAAAATTGCCAGAAAACAAGGTTCCTGGTTGTGTTTCTCAGGTTTATGTGACCGCTAGTTTAGACTCGAATGGCTGTATTCAATTTCAGGGAGATTCTGACTCTCAATTAACTAAGGGATTATTGGCTATGTTAATTAAGGGAATGAATGGGTTAACTATTCAGGAAATTAGCCAATTAAAACCCGATTTTATTGAAGAAACTGGGCTACAGGCTAGTTTGACTCCCTCCCGTGCGAATGGGTTTTATAACATTTTTAAAACCCTGCAAAAACAGGCTAGTGCTTGCGGGGACTAAAGGGAGCATATAAAGGGGATTTTGTCAAGTATATTAGGTCACAAAAACCGTGAAAACTACGAGGGAAAAACCAACCATAAATCGGGAAGTTCCTGTAATTGTAATTACCGGATTTTTGGGAAGTGGCAAAACTACCTTAATCAATTATATTCTGAGCCACCGTAATGGTCGGAAAGTTGCGGTTTTTGTGAATGAATTTGGCGAGATTAGTATTGACGGTCAACTGCTGATCAACCTAGAAGATGATATGGTGCAGTTAAATAATGGTTGTATATGCTGTACCCTGAATGACCGCCTAGCAGATACGATTGTCGAGGTTTTACAACGGAATCCCCACATAGATTATCTACTCATTGAAACCACAGGAATAGCAGACCCGTTACCCATTATTATGACTTTTGGGGGGACGGAACTGCGAAACTTGACTCGACTTGATGCTATTTTTACCCTGGTAGATGCTGATACGTTTTCCCCAGACCTATTAGCTAACAGTGAAGCAGCCCTTAACCAAATTGCTTGGGGTGATCTGATTTTGCTCAATAAAATCGATTTGGTCGCCCCAGAAAAATACGATCGCATCCAAAAACAGATCCGCCAGCTTAAACCCGATGCTCGTATAATGACGAGCGAATACGGTGAGGTTCCCTTAGCGAGTATTTGGGGAATAGAATATTCCCACCCAGACTTTGGGGAGCAACCAGACCATGATCACCATTCGGAACATCTAGCTAATGATGGATTTGTGGCTGTATCCTTTAGCAGCGATCGCCCTCTGAGTGTGGAAAAATTCCAGACCTTCTTAAGCGATCGCCTACCAACGAATGTATTTCGCGCCAAAGGATTGATTTGGTATCAAGGTAACAACTCCTCTCACCTATTCCAACTCAGCGGAAAACGCTATCAGCTTACGCCTAATTATCCTCGCGGCGAACCCCCAAATCAATTAGTATTTATCGGTCGAGACCTGAACCGCGAAACCCTCACCCAAGACCTACAACAATGTTTACACGAAATCCCTAACCATGAACCAAGACCAATTATGGATCGATAGCCTAAAATTTAATCCACAAGGTTTAATTCCAGCGATCGCCCAAGACCATAAAGACGGTACAGTATTAATGATGGCTTGGATGAATCGCCAATCGTTGCAACAAACCCTAACAACGGGTGAAGTTCACTATTGGAGTCGATCGCGATCGCAACTGTGGCACAAAGGAGCCACATCAGGACACATTCAAAAGCTCAAAGCCCTATACTACGATTGTGATGCTGATGTCCTCCTGCTCAAAATCGAGCAAATTGGGGACGTAGCCTGTCACACGGGGGCTAGATCCTGTTTCTTTAACGCCGTCCCTATCAAATCAGCCATCCTTAGCTAAACCCTAGCCAGCCTAAGCATTTACACTATTAAGACTCAACATGGTTCTAAAAATCTATAACACCCAAACCCGCCAAAAAGAAACCTTTACCACCCTAGAACCCGGAAAAGTCAAAATGTACTGCTGCGGGGTTACAGTTTATGACTATTGCCATTTGGGTCATGCACGATCCTACACGACCTGGGACGTGGTACGCCGCTATCTGGAATGGTCAGGATATGAAGTTAACTACGTCCAGAATTTTACCGACATTGACGACAAAATCCTTAACCGCGCTAAAGAACAAGAAAGCACTATGGAGGCGGTATCCCAACGCTTTATAGACGCTTACTTTGAAGACCTGCGGCGGCTAAATGTACGGGATGCTAAGGCTTATCCTAGGGTGACAGATCATATCAAGGAAATTCACCAACTTATTGAGCAACTCACGGCTACAGGACACGCTTATGCTGTCGATGGAGACGTTTATTACAATGTCGGTCACTTTCCCGATTATGGTAAACTCTCCCGGCGACAACTCGAAGACCTACAAATGGGGGCTAGTGGTCGCGTAGCTGTGGCTGACCCGGAAACTCTCAAGAAAAAAAATCCGGCGGATTTTGCTCTCTGGAAAGCTGCTAAACCGGGAGAACCCGCCTGGGATTCTCCTTGGGGTCCCGGTCGTCCGGGGTGGCACATTGAATGTTCGGCTATGGTCCGACAACTACTGGGAGAAACTATTGATATTCACGGCGGCGGGGGTGATTTGGTGTTTCCTCACCATGAAAATGAAATCGCTCAGTCTGAGGCGGCGACTGGTAAAACTCTGGCTCGATATTGGATGCACAATGGTATGGTGACGGTCGGTGGGGAAAAAATGTCTAAGTCTTTGGGCAATTTTACGACGATTCGTGAATTGCTCGATCGCCCTGTAGACCCTATGGTGGTGCGCTTATTTATTCTACAGGGTCACTATCGTAAACCTCTCGATTTTACTGATGAGGCGATCGCCTCAGCTAAAAATGGCTGGGAAACCTTGAAAGATGGGTTATTATTTGCGGAACAATACGGCGCGCGCTTGGGGTGGTCTGCTGATTCATCTCCCAGTAAATACGACACGACAGAAGATGCACTCCAACGCTTCCGAGTGGCTATGGATGATGATTTTAATACTCCTGGGGGTTTGGCTGTGTTGTTTGAATTGGCTAAAGAGTTGCGCCGCCAAGGGAATTTATTGGCTCATGAAGGTAAGACTGATACCCCGAGCGATCGCATTTATGCGACCTGGAAAACTTTGGTGGAGTTAGCGGGAGTTTTCGGGTTGGAAGCTGTAACACAAGCACAACCACCAGCGGCGACTCAGGGAATTAGCGACGCTGAAATTGAGGATTTGGTTAAACAACGACAGTCGGCTAGAAAGGCTAAAAACTATGCGGAAGGCGATCGCATTCGTGACCAACTACAGGCTAATGGTGTGACGCTAATTGACCGTCCCGGCGGCGAAACCCTTTGGCGACGTTGAAAACACAGGGGAGCTGATTCTCCCCTCTGGTAAGTTAGGCTATTCAAACTTGGCGAATGGTGCGATCGTATTAATTATGGCCCTTATAAGAGTTGGCGATCGCTTTGAGATGCTGACAGCGGACTAATTCCATAAAACTCAATCCCCGGCGACCCTCAATTGTAGCCACAACTTCGATCGCCTCTGCTAAAGCGGCTGCTGCGATCGCTTCCTCATAACCCCGTCGCGCGGCTACCCTAATGGCGATATCATCAGCTTCTAACTCCATCTCAGAGCGTTGATTAGCCTGCCATACCCGACGCACACCTATAGCAGCTAATCCTCCAGCCAGGAGAACACCAACAGCATCCTGCTGCATAAATTGTACCCCAACTCCGACTATTCCCGCCACCACAATGCCTTGATTCCAGTCAGGTTTAAACCATTGCACATTAGTAACCCAACTAACAGTCCGCAACAACAATAAATCTCGCTGAGGTCTTGATAGCTGTTTCCACAAGTCAAAATTAATCAAAATGGGTCTAGTAGTTTTCCACGGAAGGGGAAATTCACATTGAATTACAGTAGACTGTCGAGGATTAGCAATTAGTCTAGCCATCATGCGACCGGAGGCTGGCATTAAATCTAATAGATGACGGATTTCTGTATCAGGATTCATAGTTAACAATTAATAATTAATAATTGATTATTATCACCCCCGTAGGGTGCGTTATATGGATAACCTATCGGGTCAACGGCCAATTGGGTTCATCTGACGCACCACGACACCACCCCCATATCGTGGTCCAGAAACCCGGTTTCTTTGAGAAACCGGGTTTCTCAGGGGA
>NZ_JARPLC010000109.1:0-17083 GCF_032350395.1 Limnospira sp. PMC 289.06 | reverse complement strand
TGGACATTCAGTTTCCTTAATCATAGATGGTTGGCAGTGGTCGAGTAGGAGGTAGGCTCCTCCACACGCCTTCCGTTCCCCACTTCAATCCTGGGGGGGTTATGATTCCCAAAACTGGGGGTGGCTATCGCCGTTACCCTCTGCTCTGTGATTTCTCGGTTCGCTTAGGACCTTGGGTTCCCTGCCTTGCTTAGTTCCCTAAGCGTCGGGACATGTAAACAGTTATGAGGATGGTCAGGAGTGCGCTCCTTATATCAAAATTCGGGGCTGTAATCCTCACCGGGTAGTGATTTCGGGCATTTCAGCCCTATTTCATACCCGAACGTCTCGCACCATACGCTTACATTTTTCACTACTGCCTGTGAGTAATATTGCTCACTTATTTATGGGCAGAGCATTAGAGGGGTTACAACGTTCCGTTTATACGGGCATTCCATCGTTAGATTTGTCCTATCCACCGGGGTACTTTTAAAAGTCTGTGAAGATGGTGTGTCGAAACCTCTTCTTTTCCCCTTGTTCTTTTGAACGCAGCGTATCAACCTATTTCGCTGCTTACTGATGACGGTGGTTCAAGCCAGACATTCGGTTTCCCTAATCATGGATGGTTGGCAGTGGTCGCATCTTGGTAGTGAGTTCTACCTCACGCCTTCCGTTCCCCGCTTCAATCCTGGAGTTATGATTTCCAAAACTGGGGGTGGCTAACGCCGTTACTCTCTACTCCCTGCTATATCATGGAGTCTACACTCTCCAATCAAAACAGTTTGTTTATGACCTTGAGTCCCCTGCCTTGTTTGGAAGGTTGTCTTTCCAAACGTTGGGACATATAAACAGTTATGGGGATGGTCAGGAGCGAGCTCCTTATATTCAACCAAGGGGCTGAAATTCCTACCAGGAGGTTATTTCGGGTATCTCAACCCTATTTCATGCCTGAACGTCTCGCACCAACATTATCAGAAAATTATAATAATATTTAGTATTTGAGACTTACAGCCATATAGTTATCTGTTGAGAGATTATATTCTCCAGGCGATCGCTATATAAATCCCCCCTTCCAGCTATAATCTAGCTAGGCTATTATTGACAACCCAGACACCTACATCTGTAGGAAATTACCCCCATTGATGAATGTCCTAGTATCCGATAGATAATGGCTAGAGTATTTCACCATAGTAATATTTGGGAAAAAATTGATGATGAACACACCTAATTTTTTGTCAATTCAATCCTGGAAACAGTCAGAATTTTGGCTGATGGCGATCGCCGGAGGTCTAATGTCAATTCACCTGACCCTAATTTATCATCGTAATAACGTCAGCTTTTTGGCATTAAGTCTCATGTTTTGGTTATCTGCCTTTTCTTTAGTATGGGATAAACGCCAGGAACTCGCCAAGCAAACCAGCAGCCCCTTAGCCACCTTATTAGGGATGCTAATAATTGCCATGGTTTTGCTAAAAAGTGCCACCCGTCCCACTTCCAACTGGTTAGGAGTTTCGCCATTTATATCAGCCATTGGCTGGAGTTTAATAGCTTCCGGTTTCAGTGGCTTTCGGGAATACTGGCGGGAACTAACAATCTTGTTTTTTCTAGGTGTTCCCAAAGTATTTATTTGGCCGTTGGTAGATATTTCAGGCATTACTGCTAAATTTGCCACCTTAATTTTATGGTACTCTGGGGCTGATGTTTCTCTGGATCAATTTAACGTCATGCTGCCCGATGGAGGGGTGAGTGTCAATATGGGATGTTCCGGGTTAGAAGGAATGTTTTACCTGTTAGGATTATCAGTGCTATTTATGGTGATGTTTCCCTTAGAAGGACTCTGGAAAAAAATTATTATTCCGGTGGTAGCAGTATTAATTAGTTTTGTAGTCAATGGATTTCGGATTGTCTTATTAGCTGTGCTGGCTAATGCCCACAAACCCGCAGCAGTTTATTACTGGCACGTCGGAGAAGGTTCTCTGATATTTTCGATGATTTCCGTGGCATTGTTTGGCTGTTTTTGTTGGTTTATGATTAAACAGGATACACCACCAACTAATCAAGATACCCCCAGCCAATAAATTATGAAAATCTGGGAAAATGTGCGAATTTCATTACTTGTGCTAACATTTGGGGGAGTAGTTATAGTTCTAGGAAAATCAATCCTAGAACCCCAGAAAACTACTGAGCAAGTTGTCGAACTCTTTACCTTTCCGGCGATCGTCCCTTTACCAGGATGGCAGCATCAGGAAAGTGAAGCACTGACAGAACCCTGGGGAAATATTTATCGTTATCAGCAGAATGATAAAATTCTACAGATAGAAATGCGATATGTTGATCATCCCCATCCCAATGAGAAACTGTTTCGCCAGTACGATCCAAGGGATGCTTCTGTTACGGCACAATTTCCGACACTAACTCGCACCAATAGTACAGGTTCCTATAGCCTTTCGGTTGACAATTCCCGTGTCTACCTTCGCTCTTGTATTAATCCAAGAGGTCCCAGTGCTATCACCTATGAACAGTTCATTCAAAACCGCTATACCTATGACTTACAGTTGTCCAGAATTATACCAGTTTTGATGGGAGAAGAACCCCTCAGAGATCACCGCTGTTTGTGGTCTCATTTATCACTGCCAATGTCCGATAATTATTTTGAGGAAACTTACCCAATTTTAGAGGAAGTTTGGCAAGTTTGGTATCAGTGGTGGCATCCTCGATTCCCTCAACTTGAGCGCTGATTATACCCCTTCTCAATTTACAACTTTTAAACCTATGACTCAATCTGAACAGCCTCTGAATGATAAAGTAGAGGTACTTTGGAAGTTTAGTTCTAACCTGTTAAAAACCATTCCTCCCCTGCGATCGGTGGGCTACGGGTTATTATTTTTATCAATGTTAGATTTGCTGACAATTATACTTCCTCCTCAATTGATGAACCCGGTTTGGGAGTTTCAAACTATGGGTGGGATTGTGGAAAGGTCTGCTGTTCCTCTCATTTCTCTGGTGTTTATTTTCTTTGGTGAACGCAATTTACGAGGTCGCTTTGAAGAACCTTTGTTAATGTTCATTTCTTGGTTTTCTTTACTGTTAGGTGTACTATTTATTTTAATGGTTCCCCTAGGAATTTTCAACACTCTCAGAATTGAGCAACAAAGCAGTGAGCAAATTGATAGTCAAGTGGAACAACGCATCACCGATATTCAAACGGTTCAGGAGCAGTTAGAACAGACGACATCAGAAGACCAAATGCGGGAACTTCTCAGCCGTCTGGATACCCAAGGACGCTCTCCTGAGATTCAAAACCGCGAACAGGTGAACCAAATTAAACAGGAGCTTTCTGGTTTTCTGTCTACTACGGCGCAAAGGACTCAAATTGAAGCAGAACAAACCCGCAGAAACCGCAGAATTACCCTGTTAAAAAATTCGGTTAAGTGGAATATAGGGGCTTTGGTTTCCGGTGTCTTATTTGTGACTATTTGGAGAGGAACTGCTTGGGCTAGGAAAAAAGTTTAAGCAGCTACTTAGCCACTATTAAACGGGGGAAGAACTAGGCGATCGCATTGGTATCAACTTGGAGGAAATCCGAGAAATTAGTGCGATCGCATCTTCTTCTAAAGACTGATAATTAGAAGGGAAAGGATAACGCCCCTGTCTATCAGGCTTCAGATAAACAAAATCACAGACAGCCCGCCGGAAATTAGTCTGATTATTAATCTTTAATTGGTCTATACATACTCCCGTCAGTGTAGCCTGCTCAAAATTTGCATGGAAGGCTAAAGCATTGGACAAATTTACTTCTTCGAGGTTGGCGCGAGTTAAATTAGCATTTTCCAGGTTAGCCGACCGTAAATCTGCACCTAATAAATTAGCTGTTAATAGATTAGCTTTACACCATTTAGTTTCACTGGCGATCGCTCCCATTAATTGCGATCGGTAAAGGTTTGCGCCACTGAAATTAGCACCCCGGAGATCCGCACCTCGGAAATCTACACCCACCAAATGAGCATTAGTAAAATTTACATTTCGCAAATCAGCACCTTTAAAACTCGACCCCTGTAAATAAGCTCCAGAAAAATCAGCCTCTTTCAAATAAGCCCCATCAAACTGAGCTTGATCTCCCTCAACCTTTGGGAAACTTCCCCTTAAACAATAGGCTCCTTTTAAATCCGTATCTGTCAGGTTAGCACCACTAAAATCAACCCCTTTGAGATACATTCCTTTGAGGTTAGCATTCATCATATCTGGGTCCACTTCTGGGTAATCTTCTCGCCATTTATTCCAAACGGCAACTCCTCGTCTCAAGCAGGTTAACTGTTCCTGGTTCACCACTGTTAAGCCACTCCCCCATGTAGGTTCTACTGAATATTCAGGAATTTGAAAAGTTGCTAATTTGGACATATATACCACCCTCAATTTCTGGGATTATTTGTATTTATAAAACATATCTGAGGCGATCATATCATCAATTTTATTGATATAAAAATCAATTATAGATGGTTGGAGATATCTATAGAGATCCATATCAATCTAATTTACACCTGAGCTAAATGGTATATGTACTTAATATTTTTGTCAGTGGTGTTAAGTTATCCTCATAATCTAATTTACACACTATAGAGTGTAGCACCATAAGGGCCCGAAAAACATCTACCTTGAGAATGATGATCACCTCAGATATAATTGCTACTATCGCTGACCTTCAATTAATTGTTACAGCCATGATTATACAGTTGTTAATATAATTTAAACTCATGTTAACCATAGCACACAACCAGGTTAAACCGTAGCAGCAATAGCTAAATCAGCACCAGGTAGGGAATTGGGTAACTTTTTCCTAAAAAGTGGGACTTTTTATTGACATTGCCTAAATCGATGATTAGACTGGTGTTAAATCCAGAAAAACCATAGCAGTCTGAGGGGTGCGTCACCCTACAGGGGCTTTGGTTACCAGCGATCGCATAGCCTGTGGGTAGCAGGTACTCTCCATCGTCATTTTGTGAGGAATTTCAAGATATGGAAGCTGTTCTGATTGGTGTTATCCTACTAGGATTAATATGGCGAACCGAACCCGCTCCAGCCAAAAAACCACCGCCTCCCAAGCGATTTTATGTTGATAAAAAAATTCTCAAAAGGGTTACCACTAAAGGTAAATTCCCGGAAAACTGGGGCGACCCAGATGATGATTAGGATTTAATCACCAGTTGATTATACTCAGTGAATCATGAGTAATCAGACCAGATAAACTCTCAGATATTTTGATTTTGTTCAGGGATAAATCAGCTTGATGGCGCTGCATTAAGCATCACTAAAATTACCCATAATTATTGAGATAATTAACCCGGTTAATCAGGTATTGGGTGCATCCAAAAACCGGGTTAATGTGAAGGTATGGGTTAATTAATCATCAGAAAGTAAACTAGCTAATAATGCTTTTTGGGCGTGCATTCGGTTTTCCGCCTGGTCCCAAACCCGCGATCGCACTCCTTCAATTACCCCATCAGTAATTTCCTCATCTCGATGAGCAGGTAAACAATGGAGAACGATCGCATCATCATCAGCCTTAGCTAATAGACTTTCATTGACCTGAAAAGGCATAAATAAAGGAATACGATCATCCGCCTCACTCTCCTGACCCATACTCGCCCAAACATCAGTATATAACACATGAGATCCCTTGGCAGCTTCAGCCGGATCATCAGTAATAATCACCTCAGTTTTACCAGCAGCGATCGCCTTAGCCTGTTCGAAAATTTCGGGATTTGGGGGATACTGAGAGGGGGTAGCAATTCTAATATTCATCCCCACCATAGCACAACCCAAGAGCAGGGAATGAGCCATATTATTAGCCCCATCCCCAAAATAAGTTAAAGTCAGTCCAGCCATGCGATTAAAACATTCCTGAACCGTCATCAAATCCGCCAAAACTTGACAAGGATGCTCCCGATCAGTGAGAGCATTAATTACCGGAATTTCCGCATAACTAGCAAAAGTTTCCAAATCCTTTTGTGCAAAAGTCCGAATAGCGATCGCATCTAAATATCTACCCAATACCCGCGCCGTATCAACCAAAGGTTCCCCCCGACTCACCTGAGTAACGCTAGGATTTAAATCAATTATATGTCCCCCCAATTGATACATAGCCACCGAGAAACTGACACGGGTACGAGTCGAAGCCTTAGAAAACATCAACCCCAAAACCTTCCGTCGTTGTAGTTTCCGCATTCCCGACTTTAACTGAATTCCCAAAGATAACACCGAGTGCAATTCAGCCACAGTCAAATCAGCCAAACTCAGCAAATCTCGTCCTTTTAATGATTCCATAATTGCTCCTAATTATTTGAATATGGCGATCGCCCCATCAAGCAAATCACATCCCTGCTCAACCGTCTCAACTTTAGCCAGTTGTTCCCGCAGTTCATTTGCTCCTGGGAAACCTTTAGCATACCAAGTCATGTGTTTACGAGACTGATAAATACCACGCTGACCTTTGTACACCCAAAGTGCTTGTAAATGTTCCTTCGCACATTCTAAACGTTCAACCACTGTGGGCGCTGTCTTCATCTGGCCAGTTTTCAGGAAATAATCAATTTCCCCCACCAAAAACGGATAACCCAGAGTTCCCCGAGAACACATAACCCCATCAGCGCCAGTTTCCTGTAAACACTGAACCGCCGAGGACACCGAGACAATATCCCCATTAGCAATTACTGGAATTGATAAACTCTGCTTCACCCTAGCGATCCATTCCCAGTTAGCTTTCCCTGTATAGCCCTGAGCGCGAGTGCGTCCGTGAATAGTCAACATTTGCGCCCCCGCATCCTCCATGCGTTTGCTAAAATCTAAGATATTGATTTCGTCATCATCCCAACCCAAGCGAGTTTTGACAGTGATGGGAACTGATACAGCCTCGTTAAGCGATCGCACTATTTTCTCAGCGATTTCCGGTTGTCGTAACAGCGAAGAACCGCCGCCATTTTTAGTAATTTTATTCACCGGACAACCCATATTCACATCAATAGTATCCGCCCCTTCTTCCACAGCTTTTCGCGCCGCCTCCACCAAAAAATCCGGGCGACAATCAAATAATTGAATACTAATCGGACGTTCTCCCGGGTCAATTTCCATCAGAATTGGTAACTTCCGCACATGAATAATTTGGGAAGCGTGTACCATCTCTGTATACATCATCGAATTGGGAGCATAGCGCCTCACCAAGCGCCGAAATACCAAATCAGTCACCCCTGACAGAGGCGATTGTAACACCCTACTGTTTACCTCAAATTTGCCAATCTTTAGGGGTGAAGATAGCCGTTCTTTTAATTCAGGAGATAGGGCAGACATAGCCGGCATATAATTCAGGAAATCAAACTTTCATTATACACCAATATATAATAAACTGCCATCATTCATAAATCCTTGGGGAGTAATTTACCAGCCAGCCACAGACAACCGGGAGGGGGTTTCTGTTAGAGATGAGACCCCGTGGCTCAACCCCCACTGTTATAGTTATAGGAGTCGCCATACCAGATTACAATCTAAATTGTTACAATTATATCTCTTGTGGTTTACCATACCGCCATCATTCCCTGGAACCTCTAATTAGGAGAAATTACAGATGATTCAGATGCGTCAGCGTTCAACTCCGTGGATTCAACAAAAGTCACGTTTGATTATTGCTGGAATTGGTGCTTTTGGGGCTGCTATTACTTCGTATCTAACCATACAAGCACTACAGGAAGGACCCACTAGCTGTCCTACAGAAGGCTGTGAGAGTGTCCTAGATAGTCCCTATGCGGAAGTTTTTGGCTTACCTCTGGCTTTGTTTGGCTTTCTGGCTTATGTCTATATGATTGCTATGGCGGTTGTGCCACTATTTATTAGTTCAGAAACTCAGAAAACTTTGCGGACTAAAGTCGAAAATTACACCTGGTTACTGATGTTTGTAGGAGCCTGTTCTATGGCGATTTTCAGTAGCTATCTGATGTATATCATGGCTTTTGAAATCCAATCGATTTGCTGGTTTTGTATAGGTTCGGCGATCGCCTCTTTCAGTCTATTGGTATTAACTATCATTGGCCGTAATTGGGATGATATCGGTCAACTGGTTTTTTTAGGTGTCATTGTGGCTATGGTGACTATAATTAGCACTCTAGCTATTTATGCTCCCATTAAGAATCCATCCCTCAGTGATGGGAGTCAAAATTCTTATAATATCACCTCAGCTTCTAATCCAGATAATATCTCCCTGGCTCAACATTTAACTAATGTAGGTGCTGTGATGTATGGTGCTTACTGGTGTAATTTCTGTGAACAACAAAAACAGTTATTTGGTCAACAAGCCATCAATTATCTTACCTATATTGAATGCGACCCCGGTGGAGAAAATCCGCAACCGGATGTGTGTCAAGCTAAGGGTATTCCCGGATATCCAGCTTGGGAAATTAACGGTGAATTACATCCGGGGTTAATCTCTTTAGAACGTTTAGCACAATTAAGTGGTTACACTGGTTCCCGGAATTTTGGTAATTCCTAAAAAAAGCAGCTTTTTCGGGTGTGTCAGAATAGGTCAATCCCCATCATCACCCGATTCTTAAAAACTGACGCACCGATAACTACCATCAATGACATTTAGTAGGGTGCGTCAGAATAGTTCAATCCTAATCATTACCCGATTCTTAAAAACTGACGCACCGATAACCTGGGTCTACCATATAACCCCTAAATCCCAATTATCACCGGATGGTTAAAAACTGACGCACCTATAACCCTGGGTCTACAATAGAACCCATAAATAAAATGGTGCGGGTTTGATTATCGCGAATAGCCAGAAAAAATGGACGATTTACCACCATTGAAAATGGTTCAGGTATGGAGGGGGTACTTTCGGTAAATACGGTAACTGAAGTTACCGCCGCCGCTTCGGTTCCCTCCTCGTTAACCTCTACAAAAGTCTTATGTTTAACCTCAGAGATGCGTACATTATTATCTGGAGTCAGATTAGAAAAATCAGCTTGATTAGGGTCAAAAGCTATATCCATCCCCATGGATTTCAAACTATCGTTTAAACCGACTTCATACTCAAGTTGAAAACGGGGTAGTTGGATAGAACCTGGTCGCGATCGCATTTGCTTAATCCATTCTTCCCACTGGGTAGCATTCAACTGGGTATAAAAGCGATCGAGGCTGACATTTTCGCGGGGAAGAAATACATATAAACTAAATCTAGCATCATCACCGTAGGGAAGGCTAATGCCTTGAAAATCGGAGTTTTCCAGATACAGATAATTGCCAAATTGAAACATGAGGGGATGGAGTTTTGTGCTACCATCAATCAGGGTAAAAGGCTGTTCTTGGGTGAGTTCTTTGTCAAATGGTTCCGACCACATACCCTTAAAATATATGGCATTAATTAGATACAGAATAGTTTGATTAGGGATAGTTTCGACAATCTGAGTAATTTTGCCATTAGTTTCCTGTTTAACCCAATCATTAATTTGGGATGGGGTATCAGGACTACTAAAATCAACTGCTGTGAGTTTAGCCTGATAAAACTGATTGATCCGGTCGAGAAAATCGGGTAAGAAAAAAGCCGACTGATGCAACCAAAGAGAATTAGCAATATTAATTTGCACATCTTCATCAAGGGCTGAAATTGACTGATTGAGAGCCAAATTAGCCTGATTTAGTTCTGCTAAACTGATATCCTGAACTTGCAACGTTTGAGCGATCGCCTCTTTAGTAGTTCCCGCCGCCCCATTATAGGTCATAGCCAGAGCATTAGTAATACTCGCCGGAGAAATAAAAATATTTTCCTGATTTTGATGCTGATAAACACGAGAAAACAGCCGAAACGCAAAACCCGTGTAAGCCGCCACTACTTGGTCATTCATAGCCATATTTTCGGTAGTTTGAGGTGCGGGTAAATCCGATATTAAATGGGAATCTGGGATTTGATCAATAGCCCAACCACTGACTGCTACCATAACAGCCGTGGCGATTAATAATCCCATGTATTGGCAATAATTAGCCCATAATTTTTTCATAAAAATCCGTAAGTTATCGCCTCCAAATATAGTATATTTCAGCTATTCGGATTGTATATGGTTGGCGGATCAACTCCAACCTGAGACCCAGCCAGGCAGCAGTTAGAGCCCCAGGAGAGGTGGGTAATATTATATGGTATCATAGCCGCCCAATATTCAACTAATTTAACCTTCCTAGAGCCAGTAAATAATGGTTATTTGTTAACCGAAATTGCCCAAGGGGGATAATTGATGCTATAATGTGGTTATAATTGTGGCATAGTTCCCCTATCAATGGGAAATGTTATAAATTACCGACAGTTTTATGGCCATTAGTCTCCTAGCTAAGATTGAAGCAATTTTGTACCTGAAAGGTCAAGCCTTGTCCTTGTCCGAGATTGTACAATTAGCTCAATGCGATCGCCCCCAAGCAGAAGAAGCCATAATTCAACTAATGTCAGATTATGCCCACCGGGATACGGCCTTAGAAATTGTGGAAACCAAGAAAGGTTACAGCCTGCAACTGCGCCAAGCCTACGGGGAACTAATGCACACCCTAGTACCACCAGAATTAGGTGTGGGGGCTTTACGGACTTTGGCAGCGATCGCCCTTAATGGTGGCATTACCCAAACCGATCTGGTAGAATTACGAGGTAGTGGTGCTTATCAGCACGTTCAGGAACTGGTAGAATTAGAATTCGTCACCAAACGACGACAACCCCAAGCCCGTTCCTATTGGTTACAGGTCAGCAAAAAATTCCATCAATACTTTCAACTAGACCAACTTCCCCAGCAACTGTCGCTAAATTTAAAGACAAATTTGCCAGAAGATAGCACAGCATCTAGTTAAATCGACTAAACTGGAATTAAAGTAGAACTAAAGTAGAGCAGACACTAACAAGTCACCTCATGGTTTTTAACTCCGACTTTCATTCGTCTAATGACCAAGAAATCTCTGAGAACCCCCTGTTGCACTATCTACAACATCAACATCCCGATGTTTTAGCCCACGTTGCTCAATCAGCCAGTCCAGAGATCAAAGAAATAATTTCCCGCAATGTCCAAGGTCTGGTAGGCGTTTTACCCTCAGATGACTTCGACGTACAAATCACAACCAATAGAGACAACCTGGCTGGCTTACTAGCTTCAGCCATGATGACCGGGTATTTTCTCCGTCAGATGGAGCAGCGTATGCACCTAGAGGAAAATATTTCCAGCACCCCGTCTTCCCGTTCCCAATCAACTAAACCAGAACGGGATTAACCGGATTAACCGGATTAAGGGGTAATAGTAATTTACCTCAAAGTCAGTCAACCCCTGACAAAGCGGAGTCTGGAGCCGCAGCCATCTGCACTTTAATGGTTTCGGTTTTTCCCAGACGGTCAATCTCAATTTCCAACTCTTGTCCCACCAGGGTAAATTGGATTTGCTCTTGGACTTGGGTGGGAGTGATAACCGGGGTGCCGGCGACTCGATTAATGATATCTCCCCGTTGAATACCAGCATTAGCAGCGGGAGAGCCTTCGACCACCCGAACCACTAACACTCCCCTATCCTTAGTCAGTTTAAGATTGAGTTGCTGATCGATCTCCTCCTTAATGGTGGGGTTAAGGGCAACCATTTTCACCCCTAGGAAGGAATGGTCTGCTCTCCCGTGGTCAAATAATTGATTAGCAATTCGCAGGGCGGTTTCAATAGGGATAGCAAAGCCCAAACCTTGAGCATTAGAACGAATAGCGGTATTAATGCCAATAACTTGACCCCGATCATTTAACAGGGGACCTCCTGAGTTACCAGGGTTAATAGCAGCATCAGTTTGAATAAAGCGCACCCGTTTATTAGGGATACCGACCTGAGAACTCGATCGCCCAATGGCACTAATAATTCCCACGGTTACGGTATTATCCAAACCGAGGGGATTACCAATAGCGATCGCCCACTGACCGGGAATCAACCCCTCAGAAACACCAATAGGAGCTGTAGGTAAATCCTGGGCTTCAATTTTGACCACAGCAATATCAGTTAAGTCATCAACCCCCCTCACCTGACCTTGAAACACGCGACCATCGTTAAGAGTGACACGGACTATATTAGCCCCATCGACCACATGAGCGTTAGTAATCAGACGACCATCAGAACTGATAATAAATCCCGAACCTGTTCCCCGCTGTAACCGTTCATGCTCCTGGGGAATGCGATCGCCAAAAAACCGCTTAAACAGGGGATGATTCAAAGCATCTGGTAAATTTTTAGAAGCACTCCGCACAGCATCAATACGAATCACCGAATGTCCCACCTTTTGGACAGCTTCAGCGATAAAATTGGAGTTATTGCGTGCAGCAATAGGACTCTGACGGTAGTAGGGTGGCGTTTCCGGGGACACTTCTCGAACCACGGGGACGGCGGGAGAATTAGTCACCAGATGATTAGCATATAAATAGCGACCACCGATTAAACCAGTACCGCCCCCGATCGAAAGTAGGGCCAGATACACGGTTAACTGCCTAAAAGATAAATCCATGTTTAAATATTCCGACCGGATCGATATCTCTAAATCAAATGAACCCCAGCGATGAAGCTAAGTTCCTTGCCTCAATTTTAGCAATTGTATCCGAGCCTCGGCTATATTAAAGCCAATATTGCCCTGCTGTAACTAATTAACGAAGTTAATACGGACTGAATATGATCTGCAAGTCAGCCTTGATCTCTGTTATCTTCCTAGGTGCGATCGCCCCTGTGGGACTAGCTAACGTATTTTCCCAGGAAGCCCGAGAAGTTTGTCCAACTCCGGCTTTATCCCGTCTGCAACGTCATCGTGTCGCCCCAGGCGAAACCCTAGCAACCATTGCGCGACAGTACAATTTAATTCCTGCTACCCTCATGGGTATGAATCCCAGTTTACGTGATGGTGTAGTCTCCGTCGGACAAGAGATCCTGATTCCCCCCTACAATGGCATTCAGATAGAAGTAGAACCCGGTCAGACCTGGGTGGATGTAGCGCGTGCCCATAATACCAGAGCCGATGTAATTTTTGAAGTCAATGGCTGTCAAGCTGAACCCAGGGTAGTATTTATTCCCGGAGTCAACTGGGCACCTGCGCCGCCAGTTACTCCCTCCCCTAACCTGTTATCTGGCTATCCATTACCAATTATGGCTGAGGTACTGTTGCGCTATGGGTGGCAGTTAGACCCGGTTAGTGGTCAAGTAGTATTTCATGGAGGTATTGATTTATCCGCACCCACCGGAACTCCTGTTTTAGCTGTGGGTAAAGGTGTGGTAGCTTTTGCTGGATATCGAGAGGGCTATGGTAATCTGGTGGTAGTTAATCACGCCCAGGGAAAACAAACCCGCTACGCTCACCTTTTGGAAACTGTGGTTGACACCGGACAGCAAGTAGCATTAGGGGAAACTTTAGGATTAGTGGGTCAGACCGGCCGACCAAGTAGCGATCGCCCCCACCTCCATTTTGAAGTCCGCTATAACTCCAATTTAGGATGGGTTGCCGAAGACCCTAGTTCTTACTTAGATATCCAAGAAGCAGACAGTCATTACAACCGCCGAGTTCGCCGACAATAGGCTGGCTAAATTTAACTTTCATCAACCCCCTCGACTCCCTCCTGTACCTCTAAATGTAGCGCTGCGACCACCGGAACCAAAACCACCTCGTCTCACACCACCAACAGAGGGACTCCTACCTCCACGAGTGGTATTAGTGATACCTGCACTAGAGGGAACAGCACGAGGGCTTGAATTGAAGGTACGATAGTAATAGTAGCGACCCCCGCGATGTTTATAATAGGGACCATAATGGTAGCCTACGGGGTAGGAACCATCGGTAATTGGTTCACATAGATTAGCTTCACCCCATTGTTGATGGCAGTCCTGAAGATTTCTATATACTTCTCGTCTTTTGTGGTAAGAAGCGCAGGCTTCCAGACCGACTGATGCTATCAGGACTAGGGTGATAACTGCTGTTCTTTTGTATCTGCGAAACTTAATTTTATCCATGATGAGACTCAGAAATTTGGCTTTGACATACTCCTGGCGCGAAATCTGAACAGACTATCTATAATCAGGGCTATTTCTTTCTCTAGGATAACCAATGATCTGTGCCAGACAAAATTATGAGTCAACTTTTAACTTTCTTTTTAGATTTTCTGGTAGTCTTCTGATGTTGAGAAGGTGGTGTTGCTGCTTGTAAAGTTGGCATGGCGATGGTAACTGTAGTACCTTGGTCGTGTCCGGCGCTGTCAAGTTGAATACCGCCACCCATCATTTCCATTAGACGACGAGCGATCGCTAATCCTAAACCCACCCCTCCCGACTCCCTAGTGGTGGAACCATCGACCATCACGAAGGGCTGAAATAGTTGGCTTTGCTTTTCTCGGATTACCCCAATTCCTGTATCGACAATAGTTACAATTACCTGTTCAGATGCTTTGATAATCTGACTGGAATTAGAATTAGAAGCGATCGCATTCCCCGCCGCATTTGGGAAGCGCTCAAGTTGGCTAGTAATCGTGATACTACCAGCTTGGGTGAACTTGACCGCATTATTAATAATATTGAGAAAAACCTGTTTAAGTTTATCTCGGTCTGCTTGTACTTCCAGAGGTTCAGCGGATAACACTAAGTTTAAATCTAAACCTTTCTGCTGAATATCCAGAGTTTGTAAGGCGATCGCCTCTTGGAGAATCACCCCCAAATCCGTCGGTTCCAAAAACAAAGATAGTTGACCTTCCTCAATCAAGGCAATATCTAAGATATCATTAACAATGTCAAATAAATGCAGAGCCGAGTCATTAGCCATCTGCAAATATTCCATTTCCTCATCGCGATCGTCACAGAAGCCATCCTGAATTAAATTCAGAGAATTAATAATGCCATTAAGCGGTGTTCTCAACTCATGGGATATAACCCGCAAAAATTCATCTTTAAGCTGGTTAGCCACCCGCGCCTCCTTAGTCGCAAAAGCCAAGGCTTGAGCCCGAGACTGCAAACGATCCACCATAGTCCGCAAAGCCTGAGCTAACTGCTCAACTTCCCGGATTTTCAGATTTTTAGGAACCTCTACATGGGATTCAATGCTGTTAACTTGTAGCGCATAATCTCGGAGTTTTTCTAAAGGACGTGCCAAATCCCTAGACAGGTATAATGCTGCACTAATAATCGCTATAATCAAACTCATAATTAGCACAACTAAAACCGAATTAATATCCTTTAATCCATAGAGAGCATCATCCAAACTAGCCACCGCCAAGATGACCCACTTACTATCATCATTCTTGGGAAAAACCGGACTGTCAATAGCATGATATCCCGCCAATAATTCTTCCCCATTTTGTTGAAAAGAAAACAAATGAATAAAATTAGTGCGACCCGCCAACGCACTACGCAGTAAACTATCCAACCTCTGAGAATCAGCGTGATCCCTAATATTTAATCCCACCGACTGCGGATTAGGATGAGCCACAATAGTTCCCGTGTCATCTAAAATTACAGTAGAACCTGTTAAAGATTTCGGGGTTTGCTCACCTCTGAGGAAAGAATAAGACTCCAGACTTAATCCATAACGGAGTCGATTAACTTCTCCATCAGCAATATAAACCGGAGCCATAGAGATTAAACTGAGTTGATTATTTTGGCGGCGAGGTAAAACTTGCCTCGTTTCTGGAGTATCTGACCCACTATCATCGATATTTTCAGGAAAAAAGCCGTTGTCAACCTCTGCAGTTCCCACATTAATAATATGAGCTTCTGACTGACTGACAGTCCAGTTCTCAGATTGAGTAGCAGACCATAAATTTTGGGGAAATTGAACCTGCGCCGCCAGACCACAGGTACTAGCAACTATCTCATTCGTTTCCAGATTAGTCATTTGCAGACAGTTGACCTCAAAAGGTAATTCCGAGACCACCTCTTCAAGAAAACCTTGAAAATTATCCTCTTCTCCAGACTGCAAAACGGAACTGTGAGCCACTAAAATCAAACTGGATCTCAAGGACTTCGCCCATTCATCAATACCCGCAGCTTTTTTAACTGCACTTTCAGTTAAGTTCAGACGAGCCGTTTCTAGTAAAGCTGAACGAGCTTTGCGATAGGTCACATATTGTCCAACCAACAACACCGGAAGGCTTAACAGTAAAATCCGGGATAGCAGAAGACGGCGAAATGAGGATTGACCGCGTTTAGGCATAATTCACATCTAACAGAGGTGCTATGGCTCAGGGCTGCCCAATTCTCATAGTAGCGCGAACCCTGGAGTTATGAATCACTTGACAAATCATCGGGTTCTGATTTGGGGCTGAAACTGTGACTCAAAACGGAGGTACAAGCGCCGTCCTTTTCTTGGGAACTTCCCGCGAGCACTCCTCGACTACCTGCTGGACTACCTATAAGCGATGTTACCTCATGCCAGGGAGACAGACCCAATCAGCCAATCTGCTACAATCAGCAACAGAGTGCGAGACGTTCAGGTGCGTGCATAGGGCTGAGATGCTCGAAATAACTACCTGGTGGGGATTTCAACCCCTTGGTTGGATATAAGGAGTGCACTCCTGACCGTCCCCATAACTGTTTATATGTACCGACGTTTTGTATCATCCGATACGAAAAATAGTCAGGGAATCCAAGGTCAACATACTTTGAAATAAAATTTAACATTTTGTTACAACGTTGAGGATGACGGCGATAGCCACCCCCAATTTCAGGAGTCACGACCCGTCAGATTGAAGCGGGGAACGCAAGGCGTGAGGTGGAACCCACTCCCAAGACTCCGACCACTGCCAACCATCTATGATTAGGCGTGAGCCGAATGTCTGACTTGAACCATCGTAATGATTGGGTAGCGAAATAAGTTGATGCGCTGCGCTCAAAAAGAGCAAGGGGAAAAGTAGGAATTTTCTGTTGTTACCTACACAGACCTTTAAAATTACCCCGGTGGAAAGGGCAAATCTAAAGATGGAAGGCCAATATAAACGGAACGTTTTAAGTCCTCTTGGATTCTGAGAATATTGGTCGATATCTCAGTAGTGATAAGTGTAAGCGCAAGGTGCGAGACGTTCGGGTATGAAATAGGGCTG
>NZ_JARPLC010000108.1:0-17094 GCF_032350395.1 Limnospira sp. PMC 289.06 | reverse complement strand
GACCTGTGGACTAGCACAGTTCGAGGTTAGCACCGACACCCCCACCTGCCTTGGGCAGGTGGGGTGAGCTTCATGACAATGGACTCCCAAAATTTCAGCTAAAATGCCAAAGTATTTAAGAGAACCAGAAAAGCTGAAAACCCCTAATTTAGGTGGATTGTCCAGACTGGTTCCCCGGTGACGACCTGCCATCTGGGATCTTAGTATATGGGTACAAGATACTCAATCATCCTTATTGAGTGTCTCAAGGCTTTATGATCATGACTGTGTGTGGTGTGAATTGAAGGAGTAAGATGACTGCCAATAGCCAACTTATCTTCGGTAGGGGACTTCGACGTGCATTTACAAGGCGTGGCTTTGTACCCTTAGTGCGTCCGCGTCAGCAACGAACCCTGTCTCTGGTACAGAGTCTGAACGGAGATTTTTTTAAGCGTTCATTTGACATTGTGTTTTCCCTATCGGTTCTGATTTTGTTTTCTCCGGTTTATTTGATACTGAGCTTGTTAATTGCCCTGAGTTCCCCTGGTAGCGTGTTTTACGTCCAGGAAAGAGTCGGCAAAAATCGCCAACGGTTTGGGTGTATCAAATTCAGAACCATGGTCAGTAATGCAGATGAGGTGCTGGTGGAGATTATGGAAACCTCTCCTAACCTGCGCCAAGAGTTTCAGGATACGTTTAAACTTAAACATGATCCTCGAATTACCTGGATCGGTAGATTCTTGCGTGTGACCAGCCTTGATGAGTTTCCCCAGTTCTGGAATGTTCTCAAAGGTGATATGAGTGTAGTAGGCCCCAGACCTCTGGTGGCCGAGGAATTGCATAAATATGGTCGTCACATGGATAAGGTTCTAACCATCAGACCGGGAATCACTGGACTATGGCAAGTCTCAGGGCGCAATGATATTCCCTATCCTCGTCGAGTTCAGATTGATTTGCACTATGTTAATTTCAAGAATTTCTGGATTGACCTATGGATCATTATCAAAACTATTGGTGTGGTAATTTTCCCCAAGGATAATGGTGCTTATTAACCTGGAGGGGTGAGTCATCGTAAATTATCTAGTCCTACCCGGTTTCTGAGTTAAGATATTTATGGTTCTTGTCAAAGTAACCGGGTTTTTTATGATAGAGGTGGCTGGGAAACTTGCCCCACTAGGGAATAATCATGAGGGTGCATAATAGAGTATAGACAACCGCCATGGGCGGGCTGCTTCGTATGGAAAGGAAAATCATCAGATGTCAAACAATAAACCAGCGTTAATTACGGGTATCACAGGTCAAGATGGTTCATATCTGAGTGAGTTACTGTTAGAAAAAGGCTACGAAGTTCACGGAATTATTCGGCGTAGTTCTAGTTTTAATACAGACCGCATTGAACATATTTACAAAGACCCCCATCATCCTAATGCTCGGTTATTCTTACACTATGGGGATTTAACAGATGGTACGACTCTGCGCCGTATCCTGGAGGAAGTTAAGCCGGTAGAAATTTATAATCTGGGGGCTCAATCCCATGTGCGGGTGAGTTTTGACTGTCCAGAATATACTGTTGATACGGTCGGTTTAGGGGTATTAAGACTATTAGAAGCTATTCGAGATTATCAGCACCGCACAGGGATTCAGGTGCGTTTTTATCAAGCAGGTTCTTCGGAAATGTTTGGGAAAGTGCAGGAAATCCCCCAGAAGGAAACCACACATTTTTACCCTCGTAGTCCCTATGCTTGTGCGAAGGTTTACGGACACTGGCAAACGGTTAATTATCGGGAATCCTACGGTTTATTTGCCTGTAATGGTATCCTGTTTAATCATGAAAGTCCCCGCCGTGGTCCGACTTTTGTTACCCGCAAAATTACCCGCGCTGTAGCCAGGATTGTGAAGGGAATGCAGAAAGAACTTTATCTGGGTAATCTGGATGCTAAACGGGACTGGGGCTATGCTAAGGATTATGTGCGGGGAATGTGGATGATGTTGCAACATGATCAACCGGATGATTATGTTTTGGCAACTAATGAAACTCATTCAATTCGCGAGTTTCTGGATGTGGCTTTTAATTATGTTAATTTGGATTGGCATGATTATGTAAAATTTGATGAACGCTATTTACGCCCGGCTGAGGTGGAATTGCTGATTGGGGACTCGAGTAAAGCCCAAAATGTCTTGGGTTGGAAGCCGTTAGTGTCTTTTGAGGAGTTGGTAAAGCTGATGGTTGATAGTGACCTAACACTATTAGAAGAACCTCATCAAGAGGGAGACCATTTTGATTAATTCTTAGACTAAATAATGGGTAAATTACATGAATACTCTGGATTTACAAAACCAACGGATTTTGGTGACGGGAGGGGCTGGTTTTCTGGGAAAACAGGTGATTGACCAGCTTCTGAAGGCGGGGGCGAAATCGGAAAATATTTCGGTACCGCGATCGCATAATTGTGACCTGCGAAACTTAGAAGCCTGTCAACAAGCTGCTAAAGGTCAGGATATCATTATCCATTTGGCGGCCCATGTGGGGGGTATCGGCTTAAATCAGGTAAAACCCGCTGAGTTGTTCTACGATAACCTGATGATGGGGGCTCAGTTGATTCACTCAGCCTATCAAGTAGGGGTCAAGAAATTTGTCTGTGTGGGGACTATCTGCGCTTATCCTAAATTTACCCCGGTTCCCTTCCAGGAAGATGACTTATGGAATGGCTACCCAGAAGAAACTAATGCCCCCTATGGGATAGCCAAAAAGGCGCTATTGGTACAATTGGAAGCCTACCGACAGCAGTATGGGTTTAATGGGATTTACTTATTGCCGGTGAATCTCTATGGCCCAGAGGATAATTTTAACCCGAAAAGTTCCCATGTGATTCCGGCTTTGGTGCGTAAGGTCTATGAAGCACAACAACGGGGGGATAAACAGCTTCCGGTGTGGGGTGATGGTAGTCCTAGTCGGGAGTTTCTCTACTCGACTGATGCGGCGCGGGGAATTGTCATGGCTACCCAACATTATGACGAACCAGACCCGGTGAATTTGGGGACTAATTATGAAATTACTATTCGGGACCTGGTAGAGTTGATTTGTGAGTTGATGGAGTTTCAGGGAGAAATTGTCTGGGAAACTGATAAGCCTAATGGTCAACCGCGCCGCTGTTTAGACACAAATCGCGCTAAGGAAAGGTTTGGGTTTGTGGCTGAGGTGGAGTTTCGCCAGGGTCTGAAAAATACTATTGACTGGTATCGACAAAATCCTGATCTGTGAGTAAGTCTCAACTACGCCGCCGTTTGTTAAGCGATCGCCAATCTCTAGCCACGACTGTTTGGCGACAAAATAGCGATCGCATTACTGACCATCTACGCCGTTGGTGGCGATTTCAGCAAGCCAAGACTATCTTGGCTTATTTTAGTTTTCGCCAAGAACCCGATTTGAGTCCTCTCTGGTACGTCTCCCCAGAAAAGGTCTGGGGGTTTCCTCGCTGTGTGGATGGGTCTTTGATTTGGCATCACTGGCGGCCGGAAAATGCCCGCCAAAGGGGGTCTTTTGGTTTAATGGAACCAGACCCCAGCTTACCGGTTTTGCAGCCGTCTCAGGTCGATTTAATCCTGGTTCCGTCCGTTTCCTGTGATGGCTGTGGCTATCGGTTAGGATATGGGGGAGGATTTTATGACCGGATGTTGAGTCGGTCTGAGTGGTCTAAAATTCCTACCGTGGGAATTGTGTTTGCGGCCGCCAGGGTGGATACTCTCCCTAGGGATAGTTGGGACCAGCCTTTGGCCGCGGTTTGTACTGAGGAGGGTATATGGGAGTTGTCAAAATAACTTCTGGTGGCCGCGTAAATTATCGGGCGATCGCTACTTATATGGTACTCATTGCTATAGCGATCGCTATGCTATTTCCCCTATTTTGGTTGGTGGGAACTGCCTTTAAATCCCCTACCGAAAACATCTTTCAGGTTCCCCCCCAGTTTATTCCTCGGGAACCTACTTTCGGGAATTTTGTCAGAGTTTGGCAAACTAATCCCTTTGGTCGCTATTTATTTAATAGTACCCTCGTCGCCGTTTTAACCGTCGGATTAAATCTGCTATTTTGTTCCTTGGCTGCCTATCCTTTGGCGCGATTAAACTTTTGGGGTCGCGATTTTCTCCTAAGTGCGATCGTTTCCACCATCATGATACCCTTTCAGATTGTCATGATTCCTCTGTATATTCTAGCGGTACAGTTAGGATTAAGAAATACTTATTTAGGCATTATTTTTCCATCTTTAGCCTCCGCTTTTGGCATCTTTCTATTGCGACAGGCATTTATGGGAGTTCCCAAAGAGTTAGAAGAAGCCGCCAGAATTGATGGCTGTTCAGAATTAGGGATTTGGTGGCATATTATGATCCCCTCAGTCCGTCCCGCCTTAATGACCTTAGCCATTTTTGTATTTATCGGGTCTTGGAGTGATTTTCTCTGGCCCTTAATTGTAGTCGATCGCCCAGAATATTATACCATCCCTTTAGGCGTGGCAAATCTAGCCGGAACTTTTTCTCTCGATTGGCGGATAGTCGCCGCCGGTTCCGTCATTTCTATCGCTCCTGTGTTACTACTATTTTTAATCGTACAACGGTATATTGTGCCTACAGATACAGCTACGGGGGTTAAAGGTTGAGGATTATTAATCTCAGTCCTAATAATCAAAATCATATCCACCAGGCGGCGACTTTATTAGTCGCAGAATTTCGGGAAAATTGGCCGAATGCTTGGCCGACTTATGAACGTGGTTTAGCCGAGGTTATGGAGTCTTTTGGCGACGGTAGAGTTAATCTAGTCGCCGTCGATGAAAATGATAATCTTCTAGGCTGGATTGGTGGTATTAGCCAATATCAAGGCCATGTTTGGGAATTACATCCTTTGGTAGTCAAAAGGGATTATCAAGGGTTAGGAATCGGGCGAAAATTGGTCGCCAATTTAGAGGATTATGTCCGCTCACAAGGAGGGTTAACCTTATGGTTGGGTACCGATGACGAAAATAATTTAACCTCCCTATCTGGTGTCGAATTATACCCCCATTTTTTGGAAAATATTGCTAACATAAAAAACCATGGTCGTCATCCCTATGAATTTTATCAGAAATGCGGTTTTGCAATTATGGGAGTAGTCCCCGATGCTAACGGTATCGGGAAACCTGATATTTTGATGGCTAAATCTCTGAGAATTGACAATCATCCTAAATCCAACTGAGGAATCATGAATCATCCCACAACTAAGCATCAAAAAATTACATCCTGTTACTGGGGAATTTCTGAACTACCTGGGTTAGATACAGGTAATATTAAACTCCTGAATAAATGTGGTATTGAAAACACCCAGCAACTGCTCACGCGCGGGAGTAATAATGCTAATAAAATCGCCTTATCTAACCAACTAGGTATCAACATCAGAGATATCAGTAAATGGGTCGCAATGTCCGACTTAGCCAGGGTTCCCAGTATTGGCTATCAATATTGTGGTGTCCTTTTGCATAGTGGCGTAAGTTCAGTTAACCAACTATCTCAGATGTCTATTCAACAACTGCATAAACAGATTTTACGGCTCTATGTAGGAACCTTACAATCTCGCCAACTCTGTCCATCTGTTGATGTCATCCAAACCTGGATTAAACAAGCTAAAATTTTGCATAAAATTAATTAATAATTACTAGATGAAATCATGAATTTTTCCGAAGATTTGCGACAAAATGCACCAGCCACCGAAAGAAACCGCGAACCTATTTTAGAGGTCTTAAAAAGGGTGTTGCCCGCCACGGGAACCGTTTTAGAAGTAGCCAGCGGCACAGGACAACACGCGGTTTTTTTTGCTCCCCGTCTCTCCCCTAGGCGGTGGCTACCTTCCGACCCGCAACCTTTGTTACAACAGAGTATTAAAGCATGGCAAATTCATTCACCTTCAGATAATCTTTACCCTCCCCTACAGTTAAATGTAGAAGCTAATCCTTGGCCAGTGGAAGGGAATGATTTACCCTGGGAATTATCGGAATTTCCCATCACTGCTATTGTAGCAATTAACCTGATTCATATTTCGCCTTGGTCGGCTTGTGAAGGGTTAATGGCGGGAAGCGATCGCATTTTGAAACCGGGGGGAATTTTATATCTCTATGGACCCTATAAAATAGCTGGAAAACACACCGCACCTAGTAACGCTTCCTTTGATGAATATTTGCGAACTTCTAACCCTAAGTGGGGTGTCAGAAACCTTGATGATGTGGTAGAATTAGCCAAGGGTTATAACCTAGAATTGGTGGAAACCGTCCCTATGCCTGCTAATAATTTCTCGGTAGTTTTTAGGCGTTGTTAATACTGACTGAGAATGGGAATAATTAAACCATAGCAAATAGTCGGAGTATCGACCGCCACAAACTGACGAGGAAATTTTCAGATTGACGGGAGGATGTCGGCTGCTGATAACCAGTGTAGTAGGGAGGTAGTTGGTCAGTCATGAGGGTGACACCATTGCGGGTTTCTTGCACTCCAATAGGTATTGAACCCCCACTAAACGTGAGAAAACCAACATTAGCATAACTCAGGGATGAGTCAATGTTAATAAATCCGGGAATATCTGCAAATCTGCCATTTAAAATCAAGCCGCCTAATACCTCTGTTTTACCGCCATTAATGGTTTTTACCAAAGTCCCCTCATCCTCAGTTTTATATCCAAGAATCCACAGAGACCCGCCATCATTGGTAATCCTAGGACTATGTATAGTTTCCGGGTTAATTTGACGCATCCACACATTTTGATTAGTAAACACCCAGGGACCGCCGCTAACATCTTCAATATAGACATCTCCGCCGTTTCCTTGGGTGCTACTATAGCGATTTACAATAGAACTAGAAATAACCAAAGTGCGATCGCTTTCATGTACAATAGAAATAGAAGCCGCTTCTACTCTTTCTATAATCACCGTCGGGGATGTTCCCTGTGCCACCCTAATGACACCATCACCAACAATTCTAGCCTCCGTAGCAATTAACCGCTGTACATTACCCCTTAATTCCAAAGTTCCATTAACATCCCAAACCCCATTAGGAAGATAAACAGTTTTCCCTCCTGAATCAATAGCTGCTTGTATCGCCTCTGTATCATCAATTCCATCATTAGGATTCCCCCCATAAGCCAGGGGACTTACCCAGTCTGATAAATCATGCCAAGGCAATTCTGGAGTTTCTTTAATCGGCAGATTTAGCATAGTTTGGGGACTGTCAAAAAGACTCTGAAACTCTCCCCTAGCTATCCACTCCCTCACATAACCATCAGGTTGAGAAGCATTCCCACGACCTTTATCATTCTGCAAAATTGCCTGTTTATATCCCGAAGTCCTCAATTGGCGAACATACATAGCTTTTTGGTTATGAATAGCTGGTAATTCGGAAGCCGAACCCAATCCAGTTAACTCAGAATCAATCAGCGTAAAAACACTACCACCATCAGGCATATTCCAAACTGCTGTCACTTCATTGGTACTCTGCAAACCTCGGACAAAAACATTTTGATTAAAGTTTTTCCAGCCATATTGGTTTTGGTTTTCCAGGGTAATATTTTCGAGGGTTTGACTGGCTGTCGGGTTCCAGGTTTGGATACCGATATCAAATCCGACTACATGAATATTTTTAGCTAATAGGGGCCCATTTTCATCAATGGAAAGGTTTAATCCGATTCTCCCTTGACCATCTCTTGAGATGATTTTAACGTTGCGAATTAAACCCTGATTATTGGCAATAAAATCTATCCCATTAACGTTAGGATTACCGCGACCAATATCAACGGTCAGGTCTCGAATACTGTTCCGAAATCGCTGCGCGGGTGGGGAACCTGTCCAAATTACCGATGTATCTAAATCTGAGTTATCATCAAGTTTAATAATAGTTCCGTCGCGGCTTTGACCTTGTAGAATGTTCCGTTTTTCGGTTCCCGCATATCTAATTTGACCGCTAACGTTATATACTCCATCGGGAAAGTAAAAAATATGATTTCCGGTTGGGTGGTCGTTTAAAGCCCGTTGAATTGCCTCTGTGTCGTCTTTGCCATCGTTAGGAATAGCGCCATAGGTGGTCACGTCTACTACACCCGCATCTGCTGGAAAAACGATGGCTGCATAGACTAGAGGAATTAACATAATTTTTGCTTGGGGAAAAGGGGAATCTGGGTATCAATTATACAATATTTATTTGGCTTTGATGGGTTGGGGGGTTGACAGGCTGCGGGAAATCATGGTAGTATATTGACATACTCTTATATTATAATCGAGATATTTTAATAAATTCTGAAATTGCAAATATCCCCATTATCTAATATAGTAGCATGAGAATCTGGAAAAAGCAACCGCCCCAACCCCAATGAGGCGGGGGCCGTTACAAAACTTAACATAATTCCGGCGAGAGGATGTGAACTATTTACCTTTACGTCCGGCGGTAGTGTCGATCGCCTGTAGTTCGGAGAGTCTAAAAGTGACTAATTTATCCCAATTTCCGCCTTCAAATAAAACGGCAGCTTTGCCGTCAGCGACTCTTTGGACTTGTCCTTGAAACTCATAGTAGGTATCATTTACATTAACAACGCGAACGGCGGAACCTGGTAAAATCATGTTTTTATTATCCTGAAAAATGGTGGAATATAAGGCAGGCGGCCAGAGAAATTGATGATGGTCAATTATCCCTGGTGCCGGGAAGGGGAGAGAGTTAAGCCAAAGCCATAACTGAGACCCTAGCGGCGATTTTTTGTGCGATCGCAGTCAACTCCTGAGCGGAGGCGGAGTCGGGGTGAGAGATCACAATAGGAACCCCAGAATCCCCCCCTTGTCGGACAGGCATTTCGAGGGGAATAGCGCCCAAGAGGGGTACTCCCAACTCATCAGCAGTTTTCTGACCGCCGCCGGAGCCAAAGATATCATACTTGCGATCGGGGAGATCTGGGGGGACAAAATAGCTCATATTTTCGACAATGCCCAAAATAGACACCCCCAACTGTTCAAACATTTTTAAGCCTTTGCGGGAGTCCAAGAGAGAGACTTCTTGGGGGGTAGTAACAATGACGGCCCCAGACATAGGAACAGCTTGTGCGAGGGTTAACTGAGCATCTCCGGTTCCGGGTGGCATATCAACAATGAGATAATCCAACTCACCCCAATACACCTGATAGAGAAACTGTCGGATAATGCCATTTAACATAGGACCACGCCAAATGACAGGTTGATCGCGATCGATGAGAAAAGCCATGGACACCAACTTAACGCCATAGTTAAAAGCGGGTTCCAAGCGATCGCCTTCAGGGGTTTGCTGAACCATGACCTGAGTATCAGCGAGGCCCAACATAGTGGGGTCATTAGGGCCATAGATATCAGCATCAATCAAACCGACCTTAGCACCGGTAGAGGCGAGGGCGACGGCCACATTAACCGCAACGGTACTTTTACCAACCCCCCCCTTACCGCTAGAAATAGCGAAGATATTTTTAACCCCGCTAATTCCCTGACGGTCTGGGAGAGATTTTTGTTGTGGAGTTTCCGCCGTGACATCTACTTCGACAGTTTCGACTCCGGGAAGCTGTTTAACAGCCTTTTGACAATCTTCGACGATAAACTCGCGCAGAGGACAAGCGGGGGTAGTCAAAACCAGGGTAAAACGGACATCTCCGCCAGTGATTTCCACATTACGGATCATGTTCAATTCGACCAAACTCTTTTGTAGTTCGGGGTCTTGAACGGGTCTTAAAACTTCGAGTACGGAACTGGCATCTAACTTATCTGGCATGATATATGGCTGTCACTATCTGGTAATACTGCTAATAGTTTAACTGGGAAAGGGTGTTGTTACTGGTGGTAGTAGCAAATGGTAGTCCCACCGGGAAGGTTTTCATAGTTAACTGTTAAGTTATATGGACTTATGGGTTAAACAACTTGACTGAGTAATCCATAAGCCGGGAAGATAAACTCATTTCGCTTTCGATAGGGTTGATGGCTCATCAAGTGCGAAAATATAAGATACAAGAGGTTAATTAGATTATGACAGTTTCGACGGCTTCTGATACGGCTATAGTTCAATCACCCCCTCCGGCAGACTCCCGGGAGCGTGTGAGTCACTGGATGAAACAAATTCAGGATGAAATCTGCGCGGGATTAGAGGGACTAGATGGGGCTAAAACCTTTGTTGAGGATGCTTGGGAGCGCCCGGAAGGGGGTGGCGGTCGGACTCGGGTGATCCGAGAAGGTAATGTGTTTGAACAAGGGGGAGTTAACTTTTCGGAGGTATGGGGCCAGAAGTTGCCACCGTCGATTTTAAGCCAGCGTCCAGAGGCGGAAGGTCATGGATTTTATGCGACGGGAACTTCGATGGTGCTACATCCCCGTAACCCCTATGTGCCAACCGTTCACCTGAATTATCGCTATTTCGAGGCGGGTCCGGTTTGGTGGTTTGGTGGGGGTGCGGATTTAACTCCCTACTACCCATTTGCGGAGGATGCAGCCCACTTTCATAAAACTTTAAAGGAGGCTTGCGATCGCCATCATAGCGAGTATTACCCGGTATTTAAACGCTGGTGTGATGAGTATTTTCATCTGACACACCGCAATGAAGCCAGGGGAATTGGTGGGATTTTCTTTGACTACCAAGGCGGTGAGGGTTTACTATATCGTGGGCCTTATACTGAAAGCGAGGCGGCGATTTATAGCGATCGCATGGGCGCACCGGAATCACGGGACTGGGAGGCTTTGTTTAGTTTTATCCAAGACTGTGGTAAATCTTTCTTACCTTCATACGGTCCCATTGTAGAGCGTCGTAATTCTATCGAATATGGCGATCATGAACGGAATTTCCAGCTTTATCGTCGAGGAAGATATGTAGAATTTAATTTAGTCTACGACCGAGGCACAATTTTCGGGTTGCAAACCAAAGGTCGCACCGAGTCGATTCTCATGTCTCTACCTCCTTTGGTAAGATGGGAGTATGGTTATCAACCTGAAGCGGGTACGCCGGAAGCTGAACTCTATGAGACGTTCTTAAAACCTCAAGATTGGTCTAACTGGACGGCTCCTGACTCACAGGCCTAAGTTCAACCGTAAGTCTCATGGGACTTGTGAACGGGGACTAAGTGCCAGAATCAGGGAAAAGGACAGAAATCGATCTTAATTTGGTCCCCGGACAACAGCTAATCTGATAACCGGAATGGTATTCTTGGTCAAGGGTCGATGCTCTTGCTAGACCCAAGTTTGGCCGATATTGGCCTGATGCTGACTAGAAGGCGCTTGGTCAACAAGGATCTGTGGTTGGGAAGGTTTGCACCTCTGTTGGGGTTATACTTTCTGAGGGATGGGGTCTTTGATAGCTCCAAGAACTTTCATTTTCTTTCGGCTTGAGGCTACCTAAAAATGCCATAGGGTGACTTCGGTGAATACTCAGCAGCCAGTAGGTTACTGTATAAATCACCGAGCCAAATCCCCGTCACAGTTTTGGCGGGGACTGTCAAAGTCAAAGAAGCAACCATCGCAAAATCAAGAATTTCAGAGGGGACGGTCAGTGATTCATATCGATCAAAAGGAACATACGACCCAGGATGGCACTAAGGTCATAGTATTAGCACCAACAGGACGCTTAGATATCACCACCGCTTGGCAGTTTCGTCTCAAACTGCAAGAATGTATATCTAAGCTGAGTCGTCATGTGGTCGTGAATTTGGGTCAGGTGAACTTTATCGACAGTTCCGGGTTGACCTCCCTAGTGGCTGGTATGCGAGATGCTGATAAAGTTAAGGGTAGTTTCCGCATCTGTAATGTTCACCCAGAAGCTAAACTGGTGTTTGAAGTGACGATGATGGATTCTGTGTTTGAGATTTTTGAGACGGAAAAGGAAGCCTTAGAGGGCGGTGTCAGAGCTAGTTAAGGCGGTGAAAGTTGAAGTTAGGCAAGAATGGCCGGGGGTTCATCTACGAAGTCCCGGTTGTTGGTGCTAATCATTGCTGATTGCTATAACTACTATTCTCAGTCTTGGCAAATGTACCGTCTCAGGGGACAATTAGTTTAAGTCCCTCCCGGTCACATAGACGCGGGGCTTTTAGAAATTTTAACCGTGAACAATATCCGCACTGTTTCAGATACCAAGCGAGCGTTTTACCACATCCATACTCGGCCGATTAACTCTATCTATCGTCGCGTGGTTGAGGAGTTAATGGTGGAAATGCACCTATTGTCGGTCAATGTCGATTTTAAATATGACCCCATTTATGCGCTGGGTGTGGTCACGGCCTTCGATCGCTTTATGCAAGGATACACCCCCGAAACCGATAAATTGTCGATTTGGGCGGCTTTGATTGGGGCTCAAGAAAGCGACCCTAATCAATATCGCGCTGATGCTACGGCTTTAGAGGCTCAAGTGGCATCCCTTGCGGTGAAAGATTTGACCGACAAGGCTAAGATGGCTCAGGAAAGCTCAGGGGATGACCCTTTGCAGTCCTGTTTTCATGCGATCGCCAATAACCCTAAATTCAAATACTCTCGGCTACTTGCCATTGGTTTATATACTCTCCTAGAAAAAAGTGATGCCACAGCGGCTCAGGACTCGGAAGGGTTAAAAACAATCCTCAGTGACTTTAGTGAGGCTTTAAGGCTGCCTAAAGATAAGCTGGTGAAGGATTTAGACCTGTATCGCACCAACCTAGAAAAGGTAGCTCAGGCGCGGTTAATGGTGGATGAGATGACCCAAGCGGAACGCAAGAAGCGGGAACAACGGGCCGCCCAAACCCAAACTGCCGCCTCTGGTAGCAAGAACCCTAGCAAAGATGATCAGGTGTCTGATTCCTAAGCCAGTGGTTATCGGTGGCGATCGCAATAGGTGTATTAATTGGCACCAACGATCGCGATCGCCTTCGATTAGCTTGGGGTATTAGTTTCGTGATCCGGTTCGTAGTCTTCCGCGTAAGCCTTCAGTAAACCGCTCATTTGTCCCAATAGAGAACTGTCGGATATCTGGCCTAAAACTTTTTGGTTTTGGGCGGCGCGGTCTAAGTTTCGTGCAATAGCCTCTTTCACCTGGCTAGCAATGAGGGCTTGTAGTTCCTCCTTAGCGCGAGACCTCTGATATTGTGCCCCTTCTTCTGTGGTAGCATACAGTGGCGGTAAGCGGTTGAGGGCATAGGCGGCAATATCCCCCACATCCAAAGACTGCTCACTTACCTCGTCAATTTGGGCGACTTGAGCGATCGCTTCACTGAGAACCAACTCTTCCATCACATTAATAAACTGCTTGCGGGGTAACACAACCACCTCCCCCGTCAACAAAGCACCCATAAGGCGATCGAGCGCCATATACTCCTCGATGGATAATTCTGAAGCTGTATTACATATCCGCCCTACCTCTGCTTCCATAGATGGTGTCAAATAACCATCCTGTAAGGCTTGATCGACAATTCTTTCAATACTCATAACGTTTCCCATCTTATCGCCATATTAGTTCTACACCAATCAACCACTGATTAACTCAAACTCCACAAAACTAAATTGTCTAATCACCATCGACAGAATAAATTATTCTATACCGTCAAACCGCCAAGGCACTGGATCCACACATTGGCCGTGAACATAAAGACCCCAATGAAGGTGTGGTCCCGTAGAGGCCCCCGTTGATCCGATCGCCCCAATGGTCTGGCCTGCTGTCACCATTTGTCCTTCCTGCACATCAATGCGACTCAAGTGAAGGAAAATACTGGTAACTCCCTGACCATGATCAATACCAATAGTGTCACCGTGGATTTCAAATCCTTGGGACTCACGCCCCACCAAAACCACCCGACCCGCTGCTGGTGCTATCACCGGAGAACCCGTCGGGGCTGCATAATCAACCCCTCGATGATAATAGTTTGGGGCGAACTCCCCGTTATAGTATCTTCGGACCCCATAAATTGTCGTCACCTCACCGGAACTTGGACGTAAAAAAGGCCCATTCCAATGTCTTTCGGGAGTAACAATTCGTTTAAATTCATCAACCCGGTCAAACTCATAATCAGTACCTCTGCGCCCCGCGCTATCTGGTGGTAGCCAAATTGACTGGGTGGGAAAACGGCGATCGCGCAATTGCACGCTCACATTACTCTGTTGGCTACCGTTGCTAATCTGAATTGATTTCGCACCCGGTTGGTCTAGGGGGGTCGTCGGAATTAAAGCCCGATAGCGATCGCCACCCACCGAAAACAGAGGATAGTTTTTTCCTCCCATGGTCACTGTTGGTTGCGAGTCCCCGCTATTCACCCCACTGATCACCACCGAAATAGTATCTCCCAACTGAGGGGACGTAGGGCTAACTTGAACTTGAAAGGCTACCGCCGGCTTAGTTACAATCAGCAACACAGCAGCAAGTGCTAAAAACAAGCTGCTGGTTAGTCGTTTGATTTGACGGCTTTTTCCGTAAACACCAGTCATGGCATACTCTGGTAATTGTATCATTAATCTCTCTTTCTTCTGTTAACTCATCAATTCGGACTTATTGTAACCAATCCGATCATTTTTCCAGAGTTTGAGTGTAGCGTTTCCGCGATCTTCTATGTTGTCTACTTCTGATCAAAATCTGTCGCGCCTCAGTTTAACTATTCGTGGTGCTGTTCAAGGTGTCGGGTTTCGGCCCTTTGTCTATCGACTCGCTACCCAACTCAACCTCAAGGGCTGGGTAAATAATTCTGTCGGGGGGGTTTTTATTGAAGTCGAAGGCGTATCTGAGAGTCTTGAGCGCTTCCAGCAGCGCCTGCAAATAGAAAAACCACCAATATCTCATATTCACAGTTTAGAAGCCGTTTGGCTGCCTCTGGTTGGCTATTCTCACTTTGAGATTAGAGCTTCTCAGTCAACCCTTCAGGGCGCTAAATCAGCCATCGTTTTGCCAGATCTCGCCACCTGTCCCCAATGCTTACAAGATATTTTTGACCCCCATAACCGCCGTTTCCGCTATCCCTTTACCAATTGTACTAATTGCGGGCCGCGCTACAGCATTATTAAAACTCTCCCCTATGACCGGGAGAATACTACTATGGCCGCCTTCCAAATGTGTCCTAATTGCGATCGCGAATATCACCACCCCGGCGATCGCCGTTTTCATGCTCAACCTAATGCTTGTCCCGTCTGTGGTCCCATTTTAGAATTATGGAATCATCAGGGACAGGTTTTGGCTAACCGCCATCATGCCTTATTACAAGCCGCCGCCGCCATTGGTCGCGGTCAAATTGTCGCCATCAAGGGTTTGGGAGGCTTCCAGTTACTTGTAGATGCTACTAATGCCGCCGCCGTTGAACAATTGCGAATCCGTAAGCATCGACCCCATAAACCTTTTGCCGTAATGTATCGCAGTATACAGCAAATATCCCAGATTTGTGATATTTCCGCCGCCGAGGAACAATGGTTGCGATCGCCTCAAGCCCCCATTGTCCTATTATCAAGGCGGCGCGGTGTATCCCCCGTCGCCGATAATGTCGCCCCCGGTAATCCTAATTTGGGCGTAATGTTACCTTATACCCCCCTCCATCATTTATTGATGGCCGAGTTCGATTTTCCCATTGTTGCCACCAGCGGGAATTTTTCTAACGAACCCATCTGTACCGACGAGACAGAAGCCCTCCAACGTTTGGGGAAAATTGCCGATATCTTTCTCGTTCACAACCGCCCTATCGCCCGCCCAGTAGATGATTCCGTCGTGCGGAGTGTTTTGGGTGAACAGATCGTTATTCGCCGCGCCAGAGGTTATGCACCCCTACCTGTGACAATTTTAGACACAAATAGCCACAATACAACACTTAATTCAAGTCTATCACAAACCATTTCTAATTGTCAATACCCATTTATTTTAGCAGTAGGTGGACACTTAAAAAACACCATTGCTATTGCCGTAGAAAAACAAGTTTTTATCAGTCAATATATTGGCAATTTGCAAAGTCCACAGGCGTTTCAGGCGTTTAAGGAAGCAATTAATAGCCTTAGTAATATCTATGATTTTAAGCCTGATGTGATTGCTTGCGATGCACACCCAGACTATCTTTCTACTCAGTTTGCGTATCAATTAGCTGCTGATATTTTCCAACAAGAAAAACGGCAAGTTCCCGTCATTCCAGTACAACATCATTATGCTCATGTTTTAGCCGTTATAGCAGAACATAAATTATCATTTCCCGTCTTAGGAGTAGCTTGGGACGGCACTGGTTATGGACTAGATGAAACTATCTGGGGGGGAGAGTTTCTCCTAATTAATAAAATCGGCTTTCAGCGCGTCGGACATTGGCGCACTTTCCCACTTCCCGGAGGTGATAAAGCCGTCCTAGAACCCCGACGATTAGGCTTAGGATTATTATATGAATTGTGGGGGGAACAGTTATCTGAGTATGGGGATGATCAGAAAATTAGCTTCGGGAATTTCCCACAGTTAAAGCTAATTTTGCAAATGCTGAACCGGAAAGTTAATACACCTAGAACATCTAGTGTCGGCAGGTTATTTGATGCGATCGCTTTTTTAGTCGGTCACGGCGAAAATATCAGTTTTGAAGGACAAGCCGCCATGGGGTTAGAATTGGCGATCGGCGATTTAATTACTGACGATTATTACCCAATTCATTGCTGCCAAAGTTCAGGTAAAATCATTTTAGATTGGGAACCCATGGTCAAGCAGATAATTAAAGACTTTTACAATCATGTTCCTGTCAGCTTAATCTCCGCTAAATTTCACAATACCTTAGTAGAAGGAATCATCATGGTATCTCAAAACTTTCCAGAGGTTCCCCTTGTCTTAACTGGAGGATGTTTTCAAAACCGCTATTTATTAGAAAAAGCTATTCAGCGACTAACTTCAGAAGGAATTATTCACTATTGGTCTAAACAGATTCCTACCAATGATGGCGGGTTAGCATTAGGACAAGTTATGGCTATTATAATGAATCATCCACAATCAAATTAACCGTATTATCAATTATCCATTAATTTACTGGTGGGGTGAGGGCGGGTTTATTTATATTCTCCTGGGGAATTTATGATTGACTGAGAAACCCGCCCCTACGAAATTATCCATTAATTTACTGGTGGGGTGAGGGCGGGTTTATTTATAGCGGTTCGGTGG
>NZ_JARPLC010000107.1:0-17188 GCF_032350395.1 Limnospira sp. PMC 289.06 | reverse complement strand
TAGTTGGAGAGTTGACAGGTGGGAGGTGTGGGAAGTCCGAGAGTTGACAGGTCCGAGAGTTGGAAAGTTGGGAAGTTGACAGGTGACAGGTGGGGGAAGTTGGAGAGTTGACAGGTGGGAGGTGGGGGAGTTGGAAAGTTGGAGAGTTGGAAAGTTGACAGGTGGGGGACTTGACAGGTGACAGGTGGGGGAGTTGACAGGTGAGGAAGTTGGAGAGTTGGGAAGTTGACAGGTTGGAAGTTGGAGAGTTGGAGAGTTGGAGAGTTGGAAAGTTGACAGGTGACAGGTGGGGGAAGTCCGAGAGTTAACAGGTCCGAGAGTTGACAGGTGGGAGTTGGGAGGTGATGTGTTGAATAAAAAATCAAGTGTATAGCCATGTCAAAGATATTTGAAAACATTAGCAGATATTGGGGTAGGTGTCAAGGGTGATTAGGAGCGAGGTGGGGCTAATTTTTGGAGAATTGAAAGGTGGGGGATGATTTTAACCAGTTAACTATTTTGATGATAATTTGTTCAGCGATCGCTATAACCCTATCCAACCATTCAATTAGAGATTGTAGGGGATGTTTAACATATCCGATCGCTTTTGCTGGTGTTTCTAAGTAGTTGGGTTGATTTTCTACTTGTCGTTTTTGGGAATAGGCTATGCTACCGCCTTCTGTGAGGGGGGTGTTGTTTTTGGTGGTTAGTTGTAGTTGTGATCGTTGATAGTGGTTTAATTGTTCGAGTATTTGTGATTCTAATTTGGGTAAATTAGGGATAGGTTGAGTTGGGGGAAGTTGAGGGGTGGGGGTGTTGAGGGAAGTCTGGTTTAATGTAAATTGAGGTTGAGAATTGGTTAAACGTGGTTGTGAGGTTTTCCAAGGATCTGGAAGTGGTACCGATACCGATAGGGAGGGCTTGAGATTATGGGTGGGTTCTTTCAGTAAATAATTGAGGACGGAAAATATCCATAGGTGGAAGTTATGGAAAAGCTGCGTGGCGGCCGGTTTTATTTGGGGTTCAATTTCGGCGATAGTGTTGTCGATGCTTAAAAGTATAGTAGGGGGAGATGATGGTTGCGGTTGGGGGTTGTGGTTGGCGGTGGTTTGTTCAGAGGGTAATGATGGGATTTTGGAGGTGGGAAGTTTCAGGTTAATCAGGGGGGTATTTTGGAGAATCAGATAAATGGGATAAAGTAAAATCTGGGTAGCCGTGCTGGTAGCGTAGCGAATATTGCGCCAAGTGCGATCGCAAGCATCAGTAAATTGCTGATAGTTGTTCACGAGGAAGTTAAACAGGCGGCTTTTATAGGGACCAGAGTAGGCTGAGGACATATAGGCTCAAATTATACTAAGAGATGGTGGTAGGGGTTATTAATAGCTCGTGCCTTCCATTGTACAGCAAGGTACAGGGAATAAGCAAGAGTCTCTTCCCCATCTAGGATAAGTGATGATCATGTTTGTTAGTTGAGTAGTTGATGGCTGAAAATGAGTTTATCTAGTTCTGATGGTGGTGTTTTGATTAATCAGGCGATCGCCAGATTGCGAGGGATGACGCGATTGGATCTTCAGGGGGGGTGGCGGTTTCATAGGGGAGATATTTCGCCAGAAATGATCGAGGGGTGGCGTGATTGGTCTTTGGTGGAATTGAATGATCGGGGTCATGTGGCTTGGTCTGAGGGGGGAAGAGTTTTGTGGTTAGCCCAGGAGGTTAATATTCCCGCTAATTTAGGGGGGTATAGGTTGGAGGGTTTATGCTTGAAATTGAGTTTGGTTTGGTGGGCGCAGTTGGCTGAGGTTTATGTTAATGGTAGCTTGGTACAGTCGGGAGATTTATTTGATTGTAGGACAGCCATCGTTTTGTCGAAGTCCGTCTTACCTTCCTCCAAGTTTAGGATATTTTTAAGGTTGGTAAGTCCTGGTCATGATCGGGGTGCTTTGGTAGCCTCTAGTTGTGTCTACGAAGCCGGAAAAGTCGGAGAGATAGATCCCGGTTTTATTGGTGATGAGTTGGCGGTTTACTCTAGTTATCTGCTTCGGGGAAATATTGATGAGTTGGAGTTGAGAAGTCCGCCACAAGTTTTCTCCGTGGTTTCTCCACAAAGGTGGCAGGAGTTAGGGGAAGCTGTTAGTAGGATAAATTGGGATATCGTAGGCGATCGCCATTTGTTTCTGCGGGAGTTATTCCGTCTGCGACAGTGTTGGGAGACCTGTGCGGATTTAAAGTTAGTGAAGTTCAGGCTTTTAGGTCATGCTCATTTAGACTTAGCTTGGCTATGGTCAGTCGCCGAAACTTGGTCAGTCGCCATTAAAACCTTTGAGTCCGTCCTCGCTTTACAGGATGATTTTCCTGAGTTGATTTTTGCTCATTCTACCCCCGCGCTATATGCTTGGCTTGAGGAAAATAGACCCGATTTGTTTAAATTAATCCAAAATCGGATTTCCGAGAAGCGTTGGGAGGTCGTCGCTGGTTTATGGGTTGAACCCGAATTAAATACCGTTTCTGGGGAGTCAATTGTTCGCCAAATTCTCTATGGTCAATTTTATGTCGCTCAAAAGTTTGGGGAAGTCTCCCGTATAGCTTGGCTACCCGATAGCTTTGGTTTTTCTTGGCAACTTCCCCAGTTGCTGACTCTGGGAAAGATTGATTTTTTTGTCACTCAAAAGTTGCGGTGGAATGATACAACAGTTTTTCCCTATGGTTGTTTTCGCTGGCGAGGTTTGAACGGTACCGAAATTGTCAGTTTGATGTCTGCACCAATTGGGGAAAATGTCGAACCCCTCAAGTTAGTAAACTATGGCATTGAGTGGGAGTCTCAAACTGGCTTAAATGAGTGTTTATGGTTGCCAGGAGTTGGTGATCATGGCGGCGGTCCGACGCGGGAAATGTTGGAGGTCATCCGTCGTTGGCGATCATCCCCTCTGTTTCCTGATTTGCGTTTTATGTCTGCCGTCGATTATTTGGATGGGTTGCGTGATTTACCCAATCTTCCAGTGTGGAATGATGAGTTATATCTCGAGTTTCATCGAGGTTGCTATACTACCCACGCTGACCAAAAGCGCTGGAATCGTTTGTGCGAAGGATTGCTCTATCGGGCTGAGTTGTGGTCCGCTGTCGCTTCTATGGTGATGGGGTTTGAGGTTCCCCAAGCGACCCTAGAAGAGGCGTGGAAGGGGGTTCTGTTTAATCAGTTTCATGATATCCTCCCAGGGTCTGCTATTGCTGAAGTCTATGAGGATGCTAACCGGAGTTGGCAGGCAGCCGCCACAACCGCTGGAGATGTTGAGGATAGAGCATTAGATGCGATCGCTTCCTCCATTTCTCTCCCTTACCCCCCACAACCTCAAGCTATACCCATTGTCGTCTTTAACCCCCTCAATTGGAAGCGTTCCGAAATCGTCCAAGTCCCATTACCCCCCCAGGGAAGTTGGGATGTTTGCGAAAGCACTGGAAATGCCTTAAATTCCCAACTGGTGAGGGTTTCAGGTCGGTCTGAATTGCTGTTTTTGGCAACTGATGTGCCGTCAGTCGGTTATCGCTGTTTCTGGTTAGTGCCTAAATCCCCGGAAACCCCCATCAATCAAGGGTTTGAGCCTGAAAATGACCTTATATGCGCGCACCTTTTCCGACTTTACTACACTATATCAGGTTCCCGTTTAGATGTCAATACTAATCGTAAAAATTCCGAAAATTGGGAATTTGAGAATCAGTATTTACGGGTAAAAGTGTCCGGAGAAACGGGAGATTTAATCGAGGTTTTTGATAAAGTCAATAGTCGGGAGGTGTTGAAATATCCCGGACATCAATGGCGACTGTTTCAAGACCAGGGACAATATTGGGATGCTTGGAATATTGACCCAAATTATCATAAGTATCCCTTAGATAGTCCGCAACTCGAGTCCATTGAGTTTGTCGAAAAAGGTATGCTACGAGGGAGGTTACGGGTTTTAAAGACATTTAATAAATCTCGGTTTTGTCAAGATTATATTTTATCGATAGGGTCGCCAATTTTACGGGTTGAGTGTCGAGTAGAATGGGTAGAAAGTAATGTGTTAATGAAGGCTTATTTTCCATTGTCTATAAATGCCGATTTACTGAGTTATGAAATTCCTTGTGGTGTAATGGAGAGACCCACGGAGCCCCAGACAACTTTTGACAAATCCAAATGGGAAGTTCCTGCTTTAAATTGGGGGAGTCTGAGTGATGGTAATTATGGTGTATCTGTGCTAAATGATTGTAAGTATGGATATGATTTTAAGCCTAATCAAATTGGTTTAAGTTTGCTACGGGGGTCTTTATGGCCTGACCCTAAAGCTGATATAGGTGTTCATCAGTTTAGTTATGGCATTTACCCCCATTTAGGTAATTGGCGAGGGGGGGAAACTGTGCGACGAGGTTATGAGTTTAATCAGCCACTACAGGTGAGGGTTTTAGAGTTATCTAATGTGGGGATAACTGGTGGTGAGTCCTGTCGGAGTTTTTTAGGTTTTAGTGCTAGGAATTTTGCGTTAATGGCGGTGAAGCGATCGCACTTAGACCACCAGACTTGGATTATACGAGGTTATGAGTCTCAGGGAAGTGAGGGAGTATTGGAATTACAGAATAGTTTAGGGGTCGAGGTCAACTATGCCGTCAACTTATTGGAAGAAAGCGTTGGGGTTTTTGATGGAAATATGCAACCTTGGCAGGTATTAGGGTTAGCCATTTCTAAGAAGGCAGGGAGTGACCAGGTAAGTTGAGATAATCATCATAGTACCAGGACTGGAGAAGCCGGGTAGAATTGGGAAAAAGTTTTTAAAAACCCAGCTTCTCAGGAAAATTGATTAATTCTTAAAAGGTGTCACTCACAATTTTTTGTGCTTCCGAAATAATCTGATTCAAATGTTCTTCACCTTTGAAACTTTCCGCATATATTTTATAGACATCTTCTGTACCCGATGGACGTGCTGCAAACCAACCTTGTTCCGTAGTAACTTTTAAACCACCTATAGCCGCATTATTTCCCGGTGCATTAGTCATTTTAGCCACGATTGGATCACCCGCCAAAGTTGATGCTTTAACATCTTCTGGGGACAACTTACTGAGGCGTGCTTTTTGTTCAGAATTAGCAGCAGAATCAATACGAGAATAGTAAGCGCGACCCAAACGTTCAGTCATATCTTTATAGTGCATACCAGGGTCTTTACCAGTTTTAGCCGTAATTTCCGCCGCCAGTAAATCCATGATAATCCCATCTTTATCGGTAGTCCAAACTGTGCCATCCATTCGCAGGAAAGATGCGCCAGCGCTTTCTTCACCCCCAAAACCCAAAGAACCGTCTAGCAACCCATCTACAAACCATTTAAAGCCTACCGGAACCTCACACAGTCGGCGATTAATATCCTTAGCTACCCGGTCAATTAAACTACTGCTAACTAAAGTTTTCCCGATCGCACTTTCAGGACTCCAGCCTTGTCGATTAGTAAATAAATACCAAATAGCCACAGACAGGAAATGATTAGGGTTCATTAATCCCATGCTAGGGGTAACAATACCATGTCGGTCTGAGTCCGTATCATTCCCAAAAGCGATATCATAATCATCTTTAAGTTTAACCAAATTCGCCATAGCATAAGGAGAGGAACAGTCCATGCGAATTTTCCCATCCCAGTCTACAGTCATAAACCCAAAAGTCGGGTCAACCGTAGGATTGACTATAGTCAAATTTAACCCATAACGTTCTGCAATAGGTTCCCAATAACCAATATTAGAACCCCCCAACGGATCAACACCTATTTTAATTCCCGATTCCCGAATTGCTGCCATATCGATAATATTTTCTAGGTCAGCGATATATGGGGTAATAAAGTCAAAAGTGTGGGTCGTACTGGCATATAATGCCTGATTGTAAGGACTGCGACTCACAGCGCGATTACCATCAGCCAGGATTTGATTAGCCCGTTGTTGAATCCATTTAGTGATTTCAGGGCCTGCCGGACCGCCAGAGGGGGGATTGTATTTAAAGCCACCGTCCGAAGGGGGGTTATGGGAAGGGGTGACGATAATACCGTCCGCTAAACCCTCTGTGCGTTGGCGGTTGTAGGTGAGAATAGCATGGGAAACCGCCGGGGTGGGGGTAAATCTACCATTTCCTTTGTCTGTGGCTATGTAGGTTTCTACTTGGTTGGCTGCTAAAACTTCTAAGGCTGTTTTTTGCGCCGGTTCAGATAAAGCGTGGGAGTCTATGCCCATATACAAAGGACCCGTAATGCCTTGGTCGCGACGATATTCTACCGTCGCTTGAGTAACCGCTAGGATATGGTCTTCATTAAAAGTGCCGTTAGCCGAACATCCCCGGTGTCCAGATGTGCCGAAACTTACTTGCTGTTGAGGATTGTTGGGATCTGGACGCACTGAATAATATTGCTCAATAAGGCGATCGATATTTTCCAAAATATCGCCTGGGGCCGTTTTTCCTGCCAAGGGGCTAATGTTGTTGGCTACCATTATTATCTTGATGATTCTATAGTCTGGGTAATGGTTGAGATTATACCAGCCAGCGTCCTGTGTATTTATAGTCGCAATATGGGCGCAGTTAAGTTAAGTTGTGCTAATGTATCGCTGCAAATAGTTTTAATTTTACAAAGTTTGTTAAGAATTAATACATTTTTATTGATAATTTCTCTCAAAATATTGACGAGATTATAGGGGTTATGGTAGGCTAGAGGAAATCGCACCCAAGGGGTTACTGTGTCCATTTGTAAAAATAGGGGCTACAACCCTTATTTTGTCGCTCAAATAATGATTTTTCGAGGAATTTTTCAAAATCCCGATGCACCAATTTTCGGAAACTGAGAGACAGGCTAAAATCCACATCTTGACAAAATCGCCATCATGTGCATATTGCCTGAGTGCGTAGACAGGGGGGGATAATAGTTCATAATAGAAACTCCACAGATGGTGCGACCACATCAGGAATCAAATTTTGTTGGTCTTCCTGGTAGACAGTCAAATCAAACCAGAAAGTAGTTCCCACTCCCAACTCACTAACCAAATGCACCTGAGAATTATGTTTTTCAATAATATTCCTAACAATAGATAAACCCAACCCAGTACCTTCCAAAGTATGGACTCGATTTTCCACTCTAAAGAAGCGAGTAAAAACTGCTTCTTGGTCTTCGGAATCGATACCGCTACCGGTATCAGAAACCTCGATGCGTACCACTCTCTGAGATAGGTGTGAATTGTGATGAATGTGTCTATCTAAAGGTCGAGGTGGTGGTGGAGACATAATCCAACCTCCCCGTTCAATTTCTTCGGCTTCCCGACTTTCAGCCAGGGATATATGATAGTTATCATCCAATAAATAGGCGCGAATTATTACTCTTCCTCCAGCCTCCGTAAATTTGAGGGAATTTCCGACCAAGTTAGTGAGGACTTGTAACAATAAATCAAAGTGACCTCTAACGGTTGGTAGGTTAGGTTCTACCTCTTTACTCAATTCAATTCCCTTATCTCGCGCATTAAGTTGATAAGTCCGTAGGGTTTGTTCAATGGGATGAGCAATATCAACAGGTTCCATGTGATAAATACGACAGGACTCAAGGCGAGATAAATCTAAAACATCATTAACTAGACGGGTAAGGCGGTCAGTTTCATGGTTAGCGGTTTCTAAAAATTCTCGACGTTCTTCTTCGCTTAAATCATCGCCATAGTCATGGAGAGTTTCGATAAAGGATTTGATGTTAAATAAGGGGGTTCTCAACTCATGGGAAACGTTGCTGATAAACTGGCTTTTAGCGTCATTGAGTTCGACTTCTCGGGTGATATCCTGAATAGTCATAGCAATGCCTTTTAAACTTTCCCGATAGTTTTCGTTATTTTTGACGGTGGCATCTTGATTATAGAATGTACATTCATTGGCTTGGGGTCTTTGGGGGGAGGTGCAACTATTATCGTGGTCATAGATACAACTAGCGCAGAGGGGTTCTACACCGGGAGATTTATGTAGTAAAACCGTGGTTAGAAGAATGCGGAGGGTGCGATTATTGGGTTCAGTGAGAGAACAGCGAAATTCTCCTCCTTCTAGGTTTCCAGAGGCGATTTTTTGTAATGGTTGAGATAGTTCTTGTAATACTGGTGCGGGAAGATAGGTTAAAACATTTTCGGAAATGACGCTTTGGCGATCCCACCCAAAGAGGCGGCGCGCGGTGGGGTTGACGAGAATTAGATTAAGTTCAGCATCTATTAAAACTGCACCATCTGCAATAGTTGAAACCAAGGTTTCTAGCTTGGCTTTTTCGGCGGTCAATTCTTCGATGTTTTGTTCATCATAGCTTTCGAGGCGTTCTGCCATTTCATTAAAACTCAATATGAGTTCTCCCAATTCGCCGCCAAAGGGTAAATCAATGCGTTGTCTAAAGTTTCCAGCGGCTATATTTTTAACTCCCATTAGTAGTTCTTTAATCGGCTGAGTAATGGTTAGGGCGTTAAAAACTGCACCTAAAATTACCATAACCCAGATGGAGACGAAAACTGCTAAGGTAACGTCGCGAGTTAAGTGAGAGGAGACGACAACGGTGGGATTAGGATTAATACCGATCGCCAAAATTCCCAGATATTTGTCATCGTGCATCAGGGGAACAAATACGTCGGTTATTTGACCCCCAGGGGTGAGATGCTGGCGCACCATAGGTAAAGCGGAATAATTCCTAGCTTCGACACTAGCGATAAAGTTTTCCGGCAGTTGCATCCTTCGCCGCAGGGTGAGGGAGTTTTGGACTGCGGAATCAGAAAAGGGGAGGCCGAGGAAAATCTCGCCGTCGGGGTCAGCATAGAGCATATATCGCACACTAGAGGTGCTGGTGTAGAACTGACGGGAGAAACGGGCTACCTCTTCCCGATTATTTTCAGAAATCATGGGAGCGACATTGGTGGCTAAAAGTAAGCCCAAATCTCGACCATAGCGGGTATCATTAAGACGAGCGTCTTGCTGAATGGTATTAACGGCCCAAAAGGTTAAACCGCTCATCAATAGGGAAACCACCAGGGTAGCTCCCGCCATGAGTCGGGTTTGTAGGGTAAACTCAGACCACCAATTTCTGAGAATTTCTGGAAGTTTGGTGAGAATTGCCAGCATCTTGTACGGTTCTGGGTTGGGGAACTGCTTATTAGTATCTAGCGTAGACGATCGCCAGATTCTCTACCACAGTTTAGCAAAAATTGGAGTTAAGTTTTGTTAAGGCTGTACATAATTGATTAATTTTAGCTTTGTCGGAGTCTAAAACCAATATCTCGGCGACAGTACATTCCGTCAAAGTTAATGCAGTCCACAGCCTGATAAGCATTGGTGATAGCAGTTTCTACAGTGTCACCGATAGCGGTTACACCCAAAACTCGGCCGCCGTCGGTGATTATTTGTCCATCGACCAGGCGAGTTCCGGCATGAAATACTTTAGCACCCAAGGCTGATGCTGCGTCAATACCCGTAATCAGCTTACCTTTTGGATAAGTTCCCGGATAGCCCGAGGAAGCCAAAACGACACAGAGGGAAACTCCAGGTTTCCAACGGATAGGGGGAAGTTCTGCCAAACGGCGATCGCAACAAGCTGTTAAAATCTGTTCTAGGGGAGTATCTAACATGAGGAGTACAGCCTGAGTTTCCGGGTCTCCAAATCTACAGTTAAACTCCAGAACCATTAAATCCCCATCGGGGGTAATCATCAATCCTGCATAGATAATACCACAATAATCAATTCCCCGGTTTTGAAGGGCGTGTAAGGTAGGTTCAAGAACGTCCCGTTGTATTTTCACCATCAAGGTATCAGAGACCAGGGGAGTAGGCGCATAAGCACCCATACCGCCAGTATTAGGTCCCGTGTCACCTTCTCCAATAGGTTTATGATCTTGAGCCGGAATTAGGGGGCGAATAGTTTTACCATCAGTAATAGCTAAAACGGAGACCTCTTGACCTTGTAGAAATTCCTCGATGACAATTTGGCAATTATCTTGACCAAATTCTCCCTGAGAAATGGAGGTAATAGCGTCATAAGCCATTTCTAGGGTAGTAGCAACAATAACCCCTTTTCCGGCGGCGAGTCCATCAGCTTTAATGACAATGGGAACTTGAGTAATATAGTCTTTAGCAGCTTGGGGGTCAGTAAATACAGCCCCAGCGGCGGTGGGGACTCCTGCTGCTAACATCAAATCTTTAGCCCAGGACTTACTCGCTTCTAATTTTGCGCCTTCGCGTCCAGGTCCAAATACTTTAATATGATTTTTAGTAAGTTCATCTGCAATACCCAAGGCGAGGGGGACTTCTGGACCGACGACGACCAAATCAATGGCTTCATCTTTAGCCAAAGCAACAATAGCCGGGATATCCTCAACCGGGATATTTCGATTTTGACATAGGGCTAAGGTAGCAGTCCCGCCGTTTCCGGGAGTACAGATAACCTGTTGGACTGTTTCTGACTGAGTGAGTGTCCAAGCTAAGGCGTGTTCTCTACCACCGTTTCCAACAACTAATATTTTCACAATATCCTCGCACCTGCAACAAATAAAACCTACACCAAAAGGGTGTAGGCTCGCTGATAATAATTAAACCAAATTTTGAGGAAATTCTACATTCCCAAAGCCGCCAAGGTAGCCGGACCCGCAACACCATCAACTCTCAAGCCATAGTCACGCTGGAAGGCTTTAACTGCTTTGGTGGTAATTGGACCAAAATATCCGGTGGCGCGGGCGTGGAAATAACCGTAGTAAGCTAGTTTATGCTGTAGGTTAGCAACTCGGGAGCTACTGTCACCGTGGGATAGGGATTTATGGTAGCCACGACCACGACGGGGGCGGTGACTGGCTTGATGATAGCCGTAATGGTGCTTGGGATAAGATTTAACATAGCAGGAGGTATAGCAATGGAGTCCCAAAGCGGAAGCTGTGGCGGGACCAACAATGCCATCTACTGCCAACCCATAGTCACGCTGAAAGGCTTTAACGGAGTGCTTGGTCATTGAACCAAAATAGCCGGTAGACCGCGCGCGGAAGTAGCCGTGATTAGCTAGGGCGTTTTGCAATTGTACCACATGATTGCCAGAGGAACCATAGTAGATGGAGGCTTGGGCGGCGCTGGTAGCACCCAAAATCGACAAACTGATGGCTGCACCGATAATTGGCATTAAGCAGGTCGTAGAAACTTTACTCCAGTTAACACCCCGAAACAGAATCAAGTTGTCGCTGAGGTTCAACTGTTGGGGAGACTCATAGCTAGAAACTAGATGATTGTAGGCGATTGTATCCATTTCATCTCCTAATTCAGTATTTGAAAAAAGTTGACCAATGGTTGCTCTAATTTGAGATGCTACCACCGATTATCAATTTATAACTGCATGAGGGAGAAAAGTCTAGTATTAACTATGAAAATCAGGATTTTTTTGCAAAACTTAATATAATTTTTGAGGCACAAACAAATTATTATACTACTTTGAGGGGAAATTATTGTGAATGACTGACATTTTTTATGAATCTATTTTTGGGTATAGATTTTGGTACTTCTGGGGCTCGTTCAGTAGTGATTGATACCCATGGAGGGGTTCATGCAGAGGGGGTTTGTAACTCGAAGGAATCATTGGTGACTATGGAATCACCGAAACTCTGGAAAAATGGGTTATTTGAGTTACTTAATCAAATTCCGAAAGATTTATGTTCTCAGATTAGAGCGATCGCCATTAATGGCACTTCTGCTACAGTGTTATTATGTGATGAGATGGGGAATCCGGTCACGGCACCGATGGCTTATAATCATAGTTGTGATGGGGCTATTGTGGAGAGACTCAAAGCGATCGCTCCCCCAGACCATCCGGTTTTGAGTAGTACCTCTAGCTTGGTAAAATTACTCTGGTGGCAAGAAAATCTTACGCCGCCGCCAAAGGGAAAGTTATATTTTTTACATCAAGGAGACTGGCTAGGATTTTTATTACATGATAAGTTAGGTATTAGTGACTATCATAATAGTCTCAAACTTGGCTATGATGTGGTGAATCTTTGCTATCAGTCGTGGTTGTTAAGGGCTATTCAATGGGAGGGTAAAATTAGGCCGATATTGCCGCAAGTTCTGACCCCAGGAACCTGTATCAGCCCTATTAATGGAGAATTAAGCGATCGCTTTGGATTTCGCCGAGATTGTATAATTAGAGCGGGAACTACAGATAGTATTGCGGCTTTCATAGCCTCCGGCGCTAGTTACCCAGGGGAGGCTGTCACTTCCCTGGGTTCAACTCTGGTGTTAAAGCTGTTAAGTCCTAGGGCTATCAATGTTGCTAAATATGGCATTTATAGCCACAGGTTTGGTGATTTGTGGCTGACTGGCGGCGCTTCTAATACGGGGGGTGCCCTATTGCGACACTTTTTTAGCGATCGCCAATTGGAAAGTCTCAGCCGCCAGATTAATCCTAACATTCCCTGTTACCTAGATTATTATCCCCTATTGCAACCGGGCGATCGCTTTCCTATCAATGACCCCAATTTGTTACCCCGTCTTGAACCTCGCCCCAGTAATGATGTAGAATTTCTCCATGGCTTGCTAAATGCGATCGCTCGCATTGAGTCTCAAGGTTATCAACTTTTACAGAACCTTGGCGCAAGTCCTCTCCAGCGCGTCTATACTGCTGGCGGTGGGTCACAAAATTCCACCTGGACTACTATTCGCCAACATCATCTCCAAGTCCCTGTAATCCCTTCTCCACACACCCAAGCCGCCTACGGAACAGCCTGTTTGGCTATGGGGGGGAAGTTGATTAAAAAATCAAATTGTTAAGAAATGTTAAAAAAATCGACCTTTTTTGGGGGGGGTGGTTGACTTGCGGGGTGGTTGACGCTATACTTTTAGATAATGGTAATAGTGACATTTTTAAAAAAGAAGGTAATATTTCCATTATCTAACATTACTATGTTAATTATAAACAATTGTCGCCGCCCTGTCAACCCCTGAGCCGGGGGCGATCGCGAGTTGATTAAAAAAATCAAATTGTTAAGAAATGTTAAAAAAATCGACCTTTTTTGTGGGGTGGTTGACTTGCGGGGAGGTTGACGCTATACTTTTAGATAATGGTAATAGTGACATTTTTAAAAAAGAAGGTAATATTTCCATTATCTAACATTACTATGTTAATTATAAACAATTGTCGCCGCCCTGTCAACCCCTGAGCCGGGGGCGATCGCGAGTTGATTAAAAAATCAAATTTTCGGATAGCGAATAACTGATAAACTGATAAACTGTTTTGAGGCTATATCAAAATAATCAGAAGTATGGCAAAACCTAAGCGCATAGGGATTCTGACCAGCGGTGGTGACTGTGCTGGATTAAATGCAGTGATTCGGGCGGCGGTGTATCGAGCCCAGGGCACTTATGGCTGGGAAGTAATGGGGATACGCCAAGCCACCCACGGCTTAATGATGCGTCCTCCATCAGCGACACCGTTAACCATAGAAAAAGTAGATCCAATTTTAACAGCAGGGGGAACAATTCTAGGGACAACCAATAAAGGAGATCCCTTTGCTTTTCCGATGGCCGATGGTAGTGTGCAAGATCGCTCCCAAGAAATCATTGACGGGTATCATGAATTAGGATTAGATGCGCTGATTGGCATTGGTGGGGATGGTAGTTTAGCAATTTTAAGGCGTTTAGCAGTTCAGGGAAATCTGAACCTAGTTGGTGTGCCGAAAACCATAGATAATGATGTAGGTAGCACCGATCTATCAATCGGATTTGATACGGCTGTGAATATCGCGACCGAAGCCTTAGATAGGTTGCACTTCACGGCGGCCAGCCATAGCCGGGTCATGATTTTAGAAGTTATGGGAAGGGATGCGGGACACATTGCTCTCCATGCGGGAATTGCGGGGGGTGCGGATGTAATTCTGATTCCAGAAATTCCCTACAGTCTGGATAGTATTTGTCAAAAAATTGAGGATTTGCAGGAACAGGGAAAAAACTACTGTCTGGTGATTGTAGCGGAGGCGGTGAGGACTGGTGCGGGAGAAACGATGATGACGACTAATCAATTAGGTCAATCTCGGCTGGGTGGTATTGGTCATTATTTAGCCGATCGCATTTCCGAGGCTAGTGGTGCAGAAACGAGAGTGACGGTTTTAGGCCATATTCAAAGGGGGGGAACTCCTTCTTCTGTGGAACGTTTAATCGGATCAGCTTTTGGGGTAGCAGCAGTAGACTTAATTGCAGATGGTAAGTTTGACCAGATGGTAACTTGGCGTAACCGTCATGTGGAAAGTGTACCCATTGCGGAGGCGATCGCTCAGTATAAGGGTGTTGATACTAATGATATTCTAGTAAAGACAGCTCGGAGTATGGGAATCTGTTTAGGAGATTAACAATAGAAGCGGTGCTTTGGGGTGGGAATGAATCGTCAAATTTTACTGGAAAATCAACTCAAGCATTGGCACGAAGTAATAAGCGATCGCCCTAGAGATCCAGATGCTTACATTCGCCGGGGGATGGTGTATTTCAAACTTGGTCAAATTGCCGAATCAATTAAGGACTTCGACCAAGCGGAAGCCTTAGACCCCCGGATTAAACCATACCTGTGGCAGCGTGGTTTATCGTATTATTATGGGGAACAGTTCCAAGCAGGTGCGGAGCAGTTTGAGATTGATCTGACTGTGAACTCCCAAGATGTTGAGGAGACAGTATGGCGATATCTTTGTCTGGCTAAATTAGAGGGGGTAGAATCAGCTAGAATATCCTTATTGCCTGTCTCAGATGATTCTCGGACAATCATGCGACAAGTTTACAGCCTATATCAGGGAAATTGTACCCCGGATGAAGTGCTCAATAGGGGAACCTGGTTAGGACAACAGGGTAGATTTTATGCCCATCTTTACGTGGGATTATATTATGAGGCGGCGGGTGATCAGGAGCGATCGCGTTATTTTATCACCCAAGCAGCTACTCAGTATAAACTCAATGACTATATGTGGGATCTGTCTGTAGTTCACTGTCAACTGAGAGGATGGCAATAAAATTGAAATTAGGAATCTGAAACTATGACTTTGTTAGGAAACATCATCTGGTTAATTTTCGGAGGGTTTTTATCTGGATTAGGTTACATTATTGGTGGCATCACTATTTGTTTAAGCATTATCGGCATTCCCTTTGGTATCCAAGCGATTAAACTAGGGTTTGCTACCATGACTCCTTTTGGTAAAGAAAGCGTAGTTTCCCCAGATTCATCTAATCTTTTAACCATGATTTTTAACGTGGTATGGGTAATATTTTTTGGCTGGGAAATCGCCTTGTCTCATTTACTGCATGGTTTAATTTTGGCAATTACCATCATTGGGATTCCTTTTGCTAAACAACACTTTAAACTCATCCCTATGGCTTTATTACCCTTTGGTCGTGAATTTCGCGATATTTAAAGATAAGCCGAATGAGGTTAATTGTAATCAACCCAAGCAGCTATTTCCTGTAGTTTCCATGGTAATTCATGCCTCGCTCACCTAAATTAACCTTTGATCGCGGTACATTAACCTTGCATCCTCCCCCCAAAGGTAGAAGTTGGATTGATTACGCAGTTTGGGATGATCGGGTCGAGAAGTTTCGTGTACCTGCGATTTCTTACCCTTTTCTGATCAAGTGTTTACAAGAGGAAAAAGTAGATTTTATTGACGAAGCGAAAATCTTCCATCCCTTAAAGTTAGTTTCCCGCCTAGAAATGTCGCCTTATGTGCATCAACAAGAGGCTTTAAGCGCCTGGGAAAATGGCGGGAATAGGGGAGTTGTGGTATTACCGACAGCTTCAGGAAAAACCTACCTGGCGCAATTGGCTATAGAAGCGATCGCCTGTAGTACCCTAGTGGTGGTGCCGACCCTAGATTTAATGCACCAGTGGTATGCCCACCTAGTAGCTGCTTTCCCAGAGGCAGATATTGGGCTGTTGGGGGGCGGTTCACGGGATAAAACATCGATTTTGGTCGCCACATACGACTCAGCCACCTTGCAGGCGGAAACCCTGGGAAATCGCTATGGTTTATTGGTGTTTGATGAATGTCACCACCTCCCCACAGACTTCTATCGAGTGATTGCAGAATATGCGATCGCCCCCTATCGTCTAGGACTAACGGCGACCCCAGATAGGTCTGACGGTCGCCACAGTGATTTAAACCATTTAATCGGTCCGACGGTTTATCATCGCACACCGGAACAATTAGCGGGGGTGGCTTTAGCGGATCATGATATTGTGCAGATTAAGGTTAAACTGTCGGAACCGGAAGGCGATCGCTATCAAGAGTTAATTAAAGTTAGAAACGATTTTCTCAAAAGCCAAAATATCCGCCTAGGTAGTTTAGACGGTTGGAAACAATTTGTGATGGTCAGTGGGCGATCGGCTTCTGGTCGTCGGGCGATGTTAGCCCATCGTCAAGCTAAAGAAATCGCCCTTTGTACTGATGGAAAGTTACGGATATTAGGGGATATTCTCAGCCAAAATCACCCGGAAAGAACCATAATTTTTACAGTAGATAATACTACGGTTTACCGAATTTCCCAAGATTTCTTAATCCCGGCTATCACCCATCAAACGCCTGTGAAAGAACGTCATCAAATCCTGGATAAATTTCGCCAAGGAGACTATCGAACCCTGGTGGCTTCCCATGTTCTGAATGAAGGGGTTGATGTTCCCGATGCCAAAATTGCAATTATTTTATCAGGTACTGGGTCGGAGCGGGAATATATCCAACGCCTAGGAAGGGTATTGCGTAAGGGAAGCCAAACGGGAAAAAGGGCGGTTTTGTATGAGGTAATTACTGAAAATACCAGCGAAGAACAGACCTCCCAAAGGCGGCGGGGTCACCAAAAGCCCCAACGTGAAAAACCCAAGATTTCGCCACCTACCGGATTATATGATATAGAGCGATCGTCATCTCCCAAAGCGGCAGAATCTTCAGAAAAATGGGATATTGATAATTAATAATTGTAGGGGCGGGTTCTGGTGTCAATTCTCAATTCCCCACGACCATATTAATAAACCCGCCCGACTACGGATAATGGATAATTGTAGGGGCGGGTTCTGGTGTCAATTCTCAATTCCCCAGGACCATATTAATAAACCCGCCCTCACCCACCCACCGGGTGATTAATTAATAATTGTAGGGGCGGGTTCTGGTGTCAATTCTCAATTCCCCAGGACCATATGAATAAACCCGCCCTCAC
>NZ_JARPLC010000106.1:0-17243 GCF_032350395.1 Limnospira sp. PMC 289.06 | reverse complement strand
GGGGTTACACTCCGTTACACCCAACCTACTTCATACAAAACCCTTGGTGTTCGGTTCCACCGCCGTTATACAAAACCCTGGTGTTGGGTTCCACTACGTTACACCCAACCTACTTCATAATTTGACTACACTGTTGCGAACTATCTGTGGAATGAAGGCTGGTTGACTAGCTAGTTACTAGATTCTTTAGCGGAAATAGTTTCCAGGTGAGGAGATGGAATGGGAACTTCCTCGACTACGGGATGCTTATCAAGGGTGAGATCGGTTTGTTGAGAACCTGATAAACGTTTAAGTAGTTTAGGTTTGGGATCATGGAGTAAGTAAATAATACGATCGCCTGCTTGCCAAGTTTCCGCCACTGGGACTACCATTAGCTGATCTTGACGCAACAGTAATAGAGGGAGAAACTCCCCTGAGCGAATCATCGCCTGTAAATGCGATCGCTGAAACTCCAGTCCCGGTTGTCTCAGCAAAGTTTCCCCCAACTTCACCTCACGGTCCTGGACATATTGACTCCACAACTTCAGGGGGAACTCTGGAATAAAAGCCTGTTGTACCTTATCCTTAGCATTACTGTTAGCAGTTTTCTTTTGAGGCTCTTGGGGAAAAATCGCCAACACACGAGGAGGCTGGAACTCTTCCGCCGCCCGTTGTGCTAAAACTAGATTCACCTCACCATTGCTAGTCATAGCCAGGAAAGTCCCCATAGACTCAAGTCCCGCCTCTTCCAAGACATTCGTATCAAGGGCGCTACTTTGATAAACACGCAACCCCTCATCCTTAGCCTGTTCGCAAGCCTCTGGGTCTGTATCAATAATCACCACCGACTCATTGCGTTCTTGGAACATTTGTCCAATCAGGCGGCTGATGGGATTTGAACCGACAATTACCGCTCCCGTAGCTGTAGACGAGGTAACTCTTAATAGTTGAGCCACATATTTAGCCGTTAGTCCTTGGGTGACAACAGTCATAATAATCGTCAGGAAAACCAAAGCCTTAATTGAGTCTCCCCCATTCATTCCCCGTTGAGTCAACAGAATCGCAAACAGGGAAGACACAGAAGCTGATACAATCCCCCTAGGTCCTATCCAAGCAATAAAAAACTTTTGTCGCCAGTTAAGTTTACTTGATAGGGTACAAATCAAAACGTTAATGGGACGGACAATAAACATCAGAGCGAGTACCGTTAACACACTCCCCCACCCCAAGGCGACAATACTTTCTAAAGACAGATCCGCCGCTAACAGAATAAACAGCACCGACACACATAACATGGTCAGTTGTCCCTTAAAGCGGCGCAGTTGACGCATTTCTGGAACCCCCACAGAACGCACCACTAGACCCGCGACAACTGCAGTCATTAGCCCCGATTCACTACTGACCAATTCAGCAGCATCATAGAGCCCCCAGAGAGCAGCTAAGACGACTAAACTGGTGAGATCCTCAGACATAAACTTAGCTTGTTTGAGACTCCACCCCATTAATGCACCACCGACGACCCCGATAGTGGCACCAATTCCTAGACGAGTGATTAATTCCCGGAACAACTCCACGGGGTCAGCACTACCACTGAGAACTACATTAAGCACTAAGACGGCGAGAATAGCACCAATGGGATCGATTAGCACTCCTTCCCCTTCCAAAATCGCCGCCACGGGTCGATCAACAGAAACCTGTTTGAGTAGGGGACCAACTACAGTAGGTCCGGTCACAACTACTAAGGACGCATACAAAAAGGCGATCGGCCAGGGAAATTCCCCTAGCCAATGAGCAGCCATACCACCACCCACCAAGGTGATCAATGTTCCGACTGTTACTAAGTTACGGATACTCCCAGAAACAGCCCCTAAAGCTCTCAGTTCTAGGCTTAATCCCCCTTCAAACAGAATTAGGGCTACAGAAAGGGAGACAATGACTTCTAAGCCATCGCCGAGTAAGTTGGGATGGACTAGCCCTAAAATATCATTGCCTACTAGGATACCGAATACCAGTAGAAAGACAATGGCAGGAACTTTTAGATAGTCCGCTAAAACTTGAGCACCGATACCACTAATGATGGTTATGACCATCAGCATGGTGATCTCAAAGGATGTGTCCATAAGGGTTACTGTCGCACGATCAAAATATCTTCGGTCACTTGATATCAGACCCGCCATCAAACAGAGGGGGATTCCATCTACTCCAACAAATCAAAAATTGATTATTGTTGAACTTCTGGCGGGGTAACTACTTGGGGTAGATAGTGGGCACTAGGAATGAGTATGTTAATGTTAACCTATCCTAGATTGGGCGATCGCCTCACCCCTTAATAGCTTATCGAGAACCGGGTCTACGCCATAGTCTCGCAAATTCTACCAGGGTAGGGGCGGGAATTTGCGTTTGTAGCCATTCGATCGCCTCTTTTTGGGTAGGAGTCCCACGGTAGAATTGACAGACATCGAGTAACCGAATATCAACCACTACTTCCGGGGTGGCGTTCCATTTCTGTTCAAATTCCAGCAAAATCGTCACTGGAATTTCCCGTTGTAACCACCGCAAGGCTTGATTTTGGTTCGGTAGATCCCGATAATAACGGCACACATCTAGAATTCTAATCGACTGGGTTTGGGGAGTAGCCTGATTTCTCCACAAACGCGCAAACTCTAATAAGGTCTCCGATGGGATTTTATCCTGTAACCAGACTAAGGCTTTATCTTCCGTCGCAGAACCACGATAGATCCGACATATATCAATTAGTTCTAGAGTTGTTGCGGGTGCGGGTGCGGGTGCCGGTGCGGGTGCCGGTGCCGGTGTCGGTGCCGGTGCGGGTGTCGGTGACGGTGCGGGTGTCGGTGACGGTGCGGGTGCCGGTGCGGGTGCGGGTGTCGGTTCTGCTTCTACCCTTGGTGGTGGGACGAAGTTTTCCACTTGACCCATTAATGCAGTCCAGGTTTTTAAGCCAGCTACCCCATCTTTCTCTTTAATGCCTTTGTTATCCTGAAAACTCAGTAAAGCCCTTTCGGTTCCCGCGCCAAAAATGCCGTCAATTACTCCCGGTTCAAAACCGCGTTTTTTCAGCTTGGTCTGCATTAATTCTACTTTCGGTCCCCGTTCCCCTTTGCGGATACTCTCAAAGATGTTGACATCTACCCCGCCTCGGATACCATCAACTTGACCGCGATCTGTATATTGCCAAAATACCCAGGTTTTCCATTTTCCGGGTATGGCTGGTTTTTCCGCTTGGGTATAGTGGGCTATCCATAGGGGATATTCCGAAAAGCGATCGGTGTTCAGTTGTTGCCAAAATCCTGGATAGGTGTAAATTATCGGTTGATATCCCGTCGCTGCTTCGATCGCTTCTAACCACACAGCCGCGCGATCGCATACCGTTTTGGAATCAAGCCCGTCCGTGGTTTCAATATCTAACACCGGCGGCAAATCTCCCGGTTCCAGGGTAACAATTCTCAGGAAGTTATCGATTTGTCCCTGAATATTGCTGGCCGGCCGAAAAAAGTGATATGCTCCCCTAATTAAGCCGTTGGCTTTGGTTGCTTTCCAATAGGGAGCAAAAACATCCGCCACAAAGGTGGCTCCCTCCGTTGATTTAATGACAGCAAACGCCATACCGGAATTAGCCACTGCTTTCCAGTCAACGTTGGGTTGGTAGTCTGAAACATCTATACCGCGTATACTCATGGGTTTGGCATTTAACAATAATATTTTGATCAGGTATTGGCAATGCGGATCAGCTCATTAAACCGCTATCGGGCCAGTCAATTGACCCATTGACTCTACTGTCGCACTTCGCACTTTGACTATAATACTTCTGAGTTCCGTTGATTAACTGTTATGTTAACCGATCGCTATTTTTTCCGCCGTCCAGTGGCGATCGCTTGATGTATAAACTTTAATATCCCCATTACCCGCTTGGTTCAACATCTCCTGCACTTCTTCTAAGGTAAACGCCGCCTGTAGGGAATCTCGGAATAGTTGTTTTTGATGCTGGTTGCAGTCCCCTGCATATTCCTCTACTAGGCGATCGCGATCGGCTTCACTTTTCGGTCGCTGTAAGTCCCGCAGGAAAATCCCTCCCCCCGGTTTTAATACTCGTTTCACCTCACAAAAAAAGGGTAAAGGGTCCCCCAGGTGATGCACTATACTATTGGAAATTACCAAATCAAACTGACCGTCAATATATGGCAACTTTTTGGCATCTACCAAGGCTAATTCTACTTGACTACTAATTCCCGCCGCCCTGATATTCCTCTCCCCTATTTTCAGCATATTTTCCGATAAATCAATCCCGATAATTTGCCAGCCTGGCTTCTGTTTCGCTATCAAAATCGGGATGCGTGCTGTTCCCGTTCCCGCATCTAATACCATCCCTTCTGACCTTGGTAAAACCGCGATCGCCTCTTCTGCAAAAGCTCGATTCACCTCCGAAAAATCCATAGAGTCATACTCTACAGCTTCCGACCAACTATCCATCACTTCCGGTTCTAAAACTCGTTTCATTCAGATTACTTTGCCAATGAAATTACACAAAAAAATATTTATTAACCTCAAATTATTAATCAATTATTATTAATTGTCAACCCCTCAGCCATCCTCACCATAATTTTAGGAAACTTTCAGGAAACCCAGTCCTGATGCTTTATAATCAAGGATTGTAGAATTTCCCCCTACCATATTGAAAATGGTTGAAAATTTAGTCATTATCGGTTCTGGTCCCGCTGGGTACACTGCCGCTATCTATGCAGGACGGGCTAACCTCAAACCCATTGTATTTGAAGGATATCAGAAGGGTGGGGTTCCCGGTGGACAATTAATGACCACCACAGAAGTAGAAAACTTCCCCGGTTTTCCTGATGGTATCACCGGACCCCAATTAATGGATCGCATGAAAGCACAAGCCGCGCGCTGGGGGGCTCAATTAATTACCGAAGACGTGATTAAGGTAGATCTCAGTCAAAGACCCTTTACCCTCACTTCCCCAGACCGGGAAATCTCCACCCATAGTATTATTATTGCTACAGGAGCTACCGCTAAACGACTCAACCTACCAGGGGAAGAAATTTTCTGGAGTAATGGCATTTCCGCCTGTGCTATTTGTGATGGCGCTAGTCCCCTATTTAAAGGGGTAGAATTAGCCGTTATTGGTGGCGGCGACTCAGCAGCAGAGGAAGCCGTTTATTTAACTAAATATGCCAGTCATGTTCATCTTTTGGTACGTCGAGATGAGTTGCGTGCTAGTAAAGCTATGCAGCAGCGAGTTTTACAAAACCCCCAAATAACTGTTCATTGGAACACTGAGGCATTTAAAGTATTTGGCAATGGCAAACTTGCGGGAATTGTAGTTAAAAATAACCGCACAAACCAGGAAAGTGAATTGCTGGTTAATGGTCTATTTTATGCCATTGGTCATACTCCCAACACTGACATTTTTCAAGGACAGTTAGAACTAGATTCTGTCGGTTATATTGTCACTAAAAATCATGGCGTAGAAACCAGCGTTGAGGGTGTTTATGCCGTTGGAGATGTTCAAGATCATGAATTTCGGCAAGCGGTGACGGCGGCCGGTAGTGGCTGCATGGGGGCGATGTTGGCAGAACGATGGTTATCTTCTCAGAATTTGGCTCAGGAATTTCCACAAACTGAATCCTCGTCAGACCATACAGACACCAGCCCCGAAACTGAGGCGGCAGATACTGAGGAAACTTACGATATAAATAACACTAAGCATAAAGGCAGTTATGCTCTGCGGAAACTTTACCATGAGAGCGATCGCTTAATTATGGTTAAATATGTTTCCCCTACCTGCGGCCCCTGTCGCACCCTCAAGCCCATTTTAAATAAATTGGTCGATGAGTTTGATGGTAAAATCCACTTTGTGGAAATTGATATAGAACAAGACCCGGAAATTGCACAAAATGCCGGAGTGATGGGAACTCCCACTATTCAGTTTTTTAAACATAAGGAGTTAGTCAGAGAAATGAAGGGGGTTAAACAAAAAAGTCAGTATCGAGATGTCATTCAAAGTAATTTATAGTTATCCTCTCTTTCTGTATGTCACCTGTTAACTAAAAAATGACTTCCACTAAATCTCGATTTGCTCGATTTTGGACCCGCACAGGTTCCCGTAGTGTTTCCAGTTGGATGATGACAATTGGTTTTGTGATCACAACTGTTTTTGTGGCGATCGCTATTTTCTCCCCAGTATTAGAAAGCTGGGGATGGATACAGAGTCCCACCGAATTTCTCGCCAACCCCATTCATCAACCCCCCGGACTCAAGCACTGGTTCGGTACCAATCGCCAGGGGTATGATATCTTTTCCCGTACCCTATTCGGCACTCAAGCCGCCTGGAAGGTGGTACTGTTAGCAACAGTATTAAGTTTATGTATCGGCGTTCCTCTGGGGCTTCTGAGTGGCTATCAGGGCGGGAAAATAGATCGTTGCTTGTTGTTTTTGATGGATACCATCTACACCTTACCGGGACTGCTGCTATCCATTACCTTAGCCTTTGTCGTCGGTCGAGGGGTGTTTAATGCAGCCTTAGCCCTTAGTATTGCCTATATCCCCCAGTATTATCGGGTAGTTCGTAACCATACCACCAGCGTCAAAACTGAATTATTTGTCGAAGCCGCCCAAGCCATGGGGGCTGATACTTGGACAGTGCTTTCTCGCTACCTGTTCTTAAATGTAATTCAGAGTGTCCCCGTTTTGTTAACTCTTAATGCAGCCGATGCGATCCTGATTTTAGGAGGATTAGGATTTTTAGGCTTAGGGCTACCACCAGAAACTCCCGAATGGGGCCATGATTTACGCCTAGCCTTAGAAGCTCTCCCCACTGGGATTTGGTGGAGTACATTGTTTCCCGGATTAGCCCTTACCATCATGGTAGTGGGGCTATCTTTGTTAGGAGAGGGAATTAGCGAGTGGATAAATCCTAAGACCCGAAATCAAAGTTAAACCCAGAAAATGATTAATAAATCAACAATTGACCGGCAAATATTAAGACATGACTGCAAAAACTTAATGTGATTTAACATTTTATGGGATTCCATTTCTTCAAATTTGAGCTACCTTAACAGAAAAGGCTGACGCATCTGAGAACTCAATGATCACGTTTACCGTGAAAATCTTTATTGAAATGGAGTTCTCCGATTCATCTGGTTTCAGTTTTTTGAGCAAATCCCTTGGTTCAAAACCAAACCCAGCAACTTAGCCTCTATATCATTTAGTTGGCATGAGTTCTGTCAAAGCGGGAAAACTAAGGATATCCTGTATTCGGAAACCCATGGGGCCGGTTTGAGAATACCCAGTCTTGAAAAGTCTCTGTTGAGGACAGACCAAGGGATTGAGACCTGGAGTGGCGCAAGCTATGGAATCACCTAGATTGTGATCACCAGATTATGTATTTCAATTCTGAATTAATCTCCTCGAAGTTTCTCCGCGAGGTTTGAGATGAACATTAAAATAGGATTGCTCAATTAACCTAACCCCCATAGTTTGTTATATGGGCTAACATAGATTGGGAAACCGATTCATAAATAATGTAGTCAACAACCCCACTCAACTGGCGGGATGGGGCTTGTTAAAGCCCCTAACCCAGAGTGAGTTTAGTTGACGGGCCTCAGACGCGGTCAGCGTCTACGTTCAGAGCAAGTGTTAAAGTTCTTACCTGGGGATGCGTCGCTATCGCTAGTAGTCCCCAGCTCTAAAACCAGATGCTTAAACAGTCCTAGAGGGTTAAGACCGTGCTATCTGGAAAGTACCGACTCTGAACATTGGCAAGTGGGAACTTTACCCCAGCAATGGGTGTATCGGGGACAACCATATCCCCACCGGAGCGGCAACCATACCGCTTTACCCCGCAATTGCAGTCAACCTTTACCAACTCAGGAGGCTACGCTTATAGTTATCGAATGGGCAAATTAGGGGGTATTTAACCCCGCTCAATTCCGGCTCAATTCCTGACCCACCCACAAGGGGATGGGGTTTCTCGGAGGAAGAGCATGAATTGTACCTACCATACCCGTTGTGTTCCTTAACACGCTAGGGGTAGGGTAAACGAAAATGAATCGATGGCAGTATTAGTCACAATCGCTCGGTTGCCAATGCTTTTGCTAATGGGAGGTAGTTGGCTGTTGTTTATGCGGTCAAGGCCGACCCTGGCAAGTGAAACCTGAGATATTTTATATATATGGTTTGAGCAACTTTTGTCACCCTTAGCTGATGGGCTGTATCGGAATTCAATCATCAATAGTTTATGATCAACAAGCCGAAGTTACAGTCAGACCGAGTGAGGAATTGGCTAAACTGTCTACAGACAGATATATTGTTATATTCTGTCTCTCGTGATGGATTCTTGAATTGAGGAGCATGAGGAACGCGGCATGATCCAAATAAAAGACGGACTCGCAACCACCATTGAGCCTGAAATGGAAACAATTGAATTATCTGACCCGAAATCTGATCCAGATTTAGTTGAAAATTTGTTTGAACATGGAGAATCTCTCCAACAAGAATTAGAGGAGTCTCAATCTGAAACAGAACTAGCTAAGGCTGGGAGTGCCGGGAAATCTCGGCGACGTGCCCAGACAAAAAAAAAGCACTATACAGAAGATTCGATTCGACTGTATCTTCAGGAAATTGGTCGGATTCGCTTACTGCGAGCCGATGAGGAAATTGAACTGGCTCGTAAAATTGCCGATTTGCTGGAGTTGGAGCGAATACGAGAAAAGCTAATAGAGCATTATCATCGCGAACCTAACGAAAAGGAATGGGCAAATGCGGTTGATATGAGGCTACCAGAATTCCGCCGTCGCCTATTTCTGGGCAGACGAGCTAAGGATAAAATGGTTCAGTCTAACTTGAGGTTGGTGGTTTCCATTGCTAAAAAGTACATGAATCGGGGTTTGTCGTTTCAAGACTTAATTCAAGAGGGAAGCCTAGGGTTAATCCGGGCGGCGGAAAAATTCGATCACGAGAAAGGCTATAAGTTCAGTACCTATGCGACTTGGTGGATTCGTCAGGCTATTACTCGGGCGATCGCTGATCAGTCTCGGACGATAAGACTTCCAGTTCACCTGTATGAAACTATCTCTCGGATCAAAAAGACTACTAAACTCCTATCTCAGGAAATGGGTCGTAAACCGACGGAGGAAGAAATCGCTACCCGGATGGAAATGACCATCGAGAAGTTAAGATTTATTGCGAAATCCGCTCAACTACCTATTTCTCTGGAAACTCCCATTGGTAAAGAAGAAGATTCTCGCTTGGGAGACTTTATTGAGTCTGATGGAGAAACCCCAGAAGATCAGGTTTCTAAGAATTTGCTACGGGAAGACCTCGAAAGTGTATTAGATACTCTCAGCCCCAGGGAACGAGATGTTTTGCGACTACGCTATGGACTCGATGACGGACGGATGAAAACCCTAGAAGAAATAGGGCAGATATTCAACGTGACTCGGGAGCGCATTCGCCAGATAGAAGCTAAGGCTTTACGAAAGTTACGTCACCCCAACCGCAATAGTATTCTCAAAGAGTATATTCGCTAGGGGATACCTACAGCCTGAACCATAATTTGGTCTTATATCACCCAGAGAACAGCTTTCTGGGTGTTCTTTTAGTTTTGTAAGTAAGATGAAGAAAAATTAAATTTGTCGGGAATTAGAGCCGGATGTTTTCTCATAAATTTTAAGTTATTTAAATAAAGTTATAGATTTGTGTAAACAGTTGGCTGAAGGGGAAATTAATTGATAATAGATGGTTTTTCAGAGGTAGGATGATTAGATGTAAACATTTAATTTTATGAAAAACATCAATTTGTTATGGGAATCGCCACCATCAACCCAGCCACGGGAGAAGTGGTCAAAACCTTTGAATCCCTGACTGACTCGGAGATAGAAGCCTGTCTGGAATCAGCAGAGCAAGCCTTTACCCGTTACCGCTATCTGCCTTTTGACAAAAAAGCTGAATGGATGAACCGAGCGGCGGAGATTTTGGAGCGAGATGCACAGAGATTTGCTCAAATCATGACATTGGAGATGGGAAAACCTATCAAAGATGCGATCGCCGAAGCGAAAAAAAGCGCCTTGGTTTGTCGGTTTTATGGGGAAAACGCGCCTCAGTTTCTGGCTGATGTTCCGGCTGCCAGTGATGCGACTCGGAGTTTCGTGCGCTATCAACCCCTAGGAGCCATTTTAGCGGTCATGCCTTGGAATTTCCCATTTTGGCAGGTGTTCCGCTTTGCGGCTCCGGCTTTAATGGCGGGAAATGTGGGGTTGCTCAAACACGCCTCTAACGTGCCTCAATGTGCTTTAGCTATTGCCGAAATCTTCAAAGCGGCTGGGTTTCCCCCTGGAGTTTTCCAAACCCTCCTAGTGGGAGCAGACAAAGTAGCTCAAATTGTGGCTGACCCGCGCGTTAAAGCGGCCACCCTGACAGGAAGTGAACCGGCTGGAGCTAGTTTAGCTTCGGAAGCTGGTAAAAATCTCAAAAAAACAGTGCTAGAATTAGGAGGCAGCGATCCATTTATTGTGCTAGAAAGTGCCGATCTAGAAGCAGCAGTACAAACGGCGGTGACAGCTAGAATGCTGAATAACGGTCAGTCTTGTATTGCGGCCAAGCGGTTTATTCTTGCCGATCGCATCGCCGGAGAATTTGAAAAAAAACTGGTCGCCAAATTTAAGGCGTTGAAAGTGGGAGACCCAATGCTCCCAGATACAGAAGTAGGTCCCCTGGCTACGCCGGGAATTCTCAAGGATATTGACGAACAAGTGCAAACTTGCCTAGCAGCAGGAGCGATCGCGCTCACTGGCGGTCATCGACTCTCTGAGCGTCCGGGAAACTTCTATGCGCCTACTATTTTAGCTTCCATCCCCCCCGGAACACCTGCTGATCAGGAGGAATTTTTTGGACCTGTGGCGCTCTTATTTAGGGTGAAAAGCCTAGATGAGGCGATCGCATTAGCGAATAGCACATCTTTTGGTCTGGGTGCAAGTGCATGGACTACAGACACTGCCGAACAGGATCGTTTAACTTTAGAACTAGAAGCCGGAGCCGTGTTTATTAACGGTTTGGTCAAATCCGATCCGCGCTTGCCCTTTGGTGGCATTAAACGCTCTGGCTACGGACGAGAGTTAAGCATCCAAGGCATTCATGAGTTTGTCAATGTGAAAACGGTCTGGATTAAATAACTCCGACTCCAAATAAGGGGTAAAAATTACCTGGTTAATTGTTGATATATGACATTTTGGCTGGGATATTTTCCGCCTATATTTGACCCAAAAAAACTGCGGAAATTATGCCGATAATTCTCCGGTTGTTTTAATCTATTTGTATAGTTGAAAAAGTGCCCAATGAATACAGCCGAACTTTTGGTAAAATGCCTCGAAAATGAAGGGGTGAAATATGTCTTCGGACTACCGGGAGAAGAGAATATGGAAGTTCTCGAATCCCTGAAAGATTCTTCTATCCAATTTATCACCACCCGCCATGAACAAGGTGCTGCATTTATGGCAGATGTCTACGGACGTTTGACCGGAAAAGCAGGGGTTTGTTTATCAACCTTGGGACCTGGTGCTACTAACCTAATGACAGGGGTCGCAGATGCTAACCTTGATGGCGCTCCCTTGGTGGCAATTACGGGTCAGGTGGGTACAGACAGAATGCACATTGAATCCCATCAATACCTGGATTTGGTGGCAATGTTTTCCCCTGTAACTAAGTGGAATGCTCAAATTGTCCGACCTAGCATTACCCCGGAAATTGTCCGTAAGGCTTTTAAATTAGCCCAAACGGAAAAACCCGGTGCGGTTCATATTGATTTACCGGAAAATATTGCTAGTATGGCTGTGGAAGGGCAGCCGCTAAATCGCGATCGCCGCGAAAAAATTTATTGTGCTTATCAAAGCATGAATGAAGCAGCCAGCGCTATCTCTAAAGCTGTTAATCCCCTTATCCTAGTAGGTAATGGAGCTTTGAGAGCTAATGCTAGTGAGGCGGTGACTGAATTTGCTACCCAACTAAATATTCCTGTAGCTAATACTTTTATGGGTAAGGGGGCGATTCCTTATACCCATCCTTTATCTCTGTGGACTACAGGACTTCAGCAGCGCGATTTCATTAGTTGCGCTTTTGATAAAGCTGATTTGGTGATTGCCATTGGCTATGATTTGATTGAATATTCCCCGAAAAAATGGAATCCTAAAGGCACAATTCCGATTATTCATGTGGGGGCTAATGCCGCGGAAATCGATAGCAGTTATATTCCTATTGCCGAAATTGTTGGGGATATTTCAGATTCTCTTCATGAGATTCTGCGTCGGTCTGACCGCACTGGTAAACCTGACCCCTATGGGGTAAAACTGCGCTCAGAGATTCGCCAAGATTATGAACGCTATGCTAATGATGATGGTTTCCCCATTAAACCTCAAAAAATTATCTATGATTTGCGGCAGGTGATGGGACCGGAAGATATCGTGATTTCTGATGTCGGGGCCCATAAAATGTGGATGGCAAGACATTACCACTGCGATCGCCCTAATACTTGTTTGATTTCCAATGGTTTTGCGGCTATGGGAATTGCTATTCCCGGGGCGATCGCCGCTAAATTTGTCAATCCTGAATTAAAAGTAGTGGCTGTTACTGGAGATGGCGGTTTTATGATGAACTGTCAGGAATTAGAAACCGCCCTGCGAGTTGGTACACCTTTTGTCACCCTGATTTTTAATGATGGTGGCTATGGTTTGATTGAATGGAAACAAGAAGACCAGTTTGGCTCGTCCTCGTTTATTAAATTCGGTAATCCTGATTTTGTCAAGTTTGCTGAAAGTATGGGATTGAAAGGATACCGGGTTCAGGCGGCGACTGATTTGGTTCCTATTCTTAAAGAAGCACTGGCTTCGGAAGTTCCTGTGGTGATTGATTGTCCCGTAGACTATCGGGAAAATGCCCGCTTTAGCCAACGGGCTGGCGGTTTGTGCTGTCCTATTTAACTATTGATTTGATTTCACCACCAACCCGCTGAGACTTTCTGATTTTCTCAGATTTGCATTTCTCAGACCCAGCGATCGCCTTTGGTCGCTGGGTACTCCCTTTGTGGGTGAGGGCTTGGGGGTGAGGGCTTATTTGGCGATTGATTGAGGATTGCTATTAATAGCCTGATACAATTGTAGTCATGTAGGATGTGCAGTGGCTGAGATTTTAACTATGAAGTTTTTAACCCTAAAAAATGGACAATTGGGGACTTTAGTTGATCAGACTGTTGTGGACTTAGTTAAAGCTAGTCAGATTTTGGATGAGTCCTTAACGACTCAGACTTTATTAGAATTAGTAGAAGCTGGAGATACTGCGACTCAGGCGGTTGGGGATTTGACGGAGAAAGCGATCGCCGCAAAAATTGCCTGTGCGCCGTTGACAGATACTGAAATTATAGCACCTTTTCCTCATCCTAAACGCAATATTTTTTGTTTGGGTAAGAATTATTTAGATCATGCTAAAGAAATGCTGGGTAGAGTTGATAAAGACGACCAACTACCCACCCAAATGATTATTTTTACTAAAGCTACCACTACGGCGATCGGTACGGGTGCGATAATTCCTAGCTATAGCCATTTAACCTCTAAATTAGACTATGAGGCGGAATTGGCGATTATTATTGGCAAAAAAGGCACTAATATTTTACCAGAAAATGCCTGGGATTATGTATTTGGTTATACAGCCTTAAATGATATCTCAGCTAGGGATTTACAATCAGATCACCGCCAATGGTTTCGGGGAAAAAGCCTAGATGGTTTTGCGCCTATGGGTCCGGTAGTTGTGCATCGTTCGATGATGCCATCTGCGGAAAATATTGAGGTTTGCTGTTGGGTGAATGGGGAAAAAAGACAACAAGCTAAGTTTGATCAAGTTATCTTTGATGTCCCCGCGATTATATCTACTCTGTCGGCGGGACTGACTTTATTACCAGGAGATATTATTGCTACAGGTACTCCGGCGGGAGTAGGGATGGGATATAATCCGCCCCGTTTCCTAACTGCTGGAGATGAGGTAGTTGTGGAAGTGACAGGGGTAGGTAAATTGATTAATCGGGTAGGGTAAATTAATTAATCGGGTCTGGTTTTAAGTATTTGACTTAATATGGTAAAATATGGGAGAGGTGACAAGTTTACATTTAGATAAATACGGGGAACCTGTGGCTGAAAATGATTGAAGATGATATATATATAATTTACTCATACTAGGTTAGACTTATGACTAAACCTCGTTCTGGATATACACTTCCGGTTTTTGCTTGTGCGGCGGCGATCGCAGCTTTGGAGCATCTCCAAGACCCGACCCCTAATGATAAAAATACGGTGAACGTGGATTTAATTGACCCACCAGAAACGGCGGAAATTGCGATCGAACAGGTGGCTCGTATTAGTGATCATGCCGCTTTAGGAATTACTCGTTCAGACCCAGGAGATAACTTAGATATTACTCGCCATACACCAGTTTGGGCAATAGTAGAAATAATAGGCCGTAATATTAACTCCCTAGAAACCCCCATTAAAATTGTCGGTGGTGAAGGGGTGGGAGTCCAGGAAAAAGGGGAACAGGCGGCGATTTATAAATATGCCAAATCCCTGATTTTAAGTAACCTGAAATCCCTGGTATCACTAGGCGATCGCATTCAAGTTACGGTTATTTTACCAGAAGGCAAAAAACTAGCCAAACGCACATCTAACGAAGCCTTTGGAGTCATCCAAGGACTATCATTGCTGGGAACAACAGGTATATCCCAACCCCTCAGCGTCCCCGAACAGTTGGAAGTCTATCGGGAGACGCTGGAAGCGAAAGCCGCCGACTTTCAAACCCTAGTATTTTGTATTGGTGAAAATGGATTAGACCTAGCCACGCATTTGGGTATTAAGCCTGAACAAATTGTCAAAACGGCTAACTGGTTGGGGCCAATGCTAGTAACGGCAGGATGTGTAGAAATTGAATCGATTTTACTATTTGGGTATCACGGAAAGCTGATCAAAGTGGCTGGGGGGATTTTCCACACCCATCATCACCTCGCAGACGGACGCTTAGAAATTTTAACGGCTCACTGTGCGGATATGGGATTACCAACCCCAGATCTACAGAAGGTTTTGCATTCTCCGACGACGGAAGATGCTTTATTGTACCTGCGGGAACTAAAGGGGGATTGGGTCGATCGCATATATGGTTCGATCGCCTCGGCTATTGATCATCGCGCCGCCGCCTATATACACACCCACGCGGAAGTAAATGTTCAGGTGGGGTCAGTGTTATTTGATCGCCAGCGTCAAATTATCTGCAAAAGTGCGATCGGTGATACAATTTGGCAGCAAATTTGTTATCCTAGTTAGAATACTCCCTCAACAAATTATCCGCAAAATTGCCGCGTTTTTACTCCTCCCGGTGCTACCAGAACCTAGCCCCCATGACTATATCAACATCTACAACCCTTAACTCAATATGACTGTGCAAACCTCAGCCCCAGAGCAAACTCTACCGACACCAATAACCGAACCGGTTACCTCAGTTAATCGGGAAATGATTATGATCTTAGATTTCGGTTCCCAATACTCGGAACTGATCGCCCGTCGTATTCGGGAAACAGAAGTCTATTCGGAAGTGATTTCCTATCGCACCAGCGCCAAAAAATTAGCCGACCTGAACTTAAAAGGGATTATCTTATCCGGTGGACCTAGTTCGGTCTATGACGAAAAAGCCCCCCATTGTGACCCAGAAATTTGGAATCTGGGGGTTCCGGTGTTGGGTGTATGTTATGGAATGCAGTTAATGGTTCAACAACTGGGGGGGGAGGTAGAACGGGCTAAACTAGCTGAATATGGTAAGGCTTCCCTAACTATTGATGATCCAACAGATCTACTGACTAATGTTGAGCAAGGGTCTACCATGTGGATGAGTCATGGTGACTCCTGTACTAGACTCCCACCAGGGTTTGAGGTTCTCGCCCATACAGGTAATACCCCCTGTGCGGCGATCGCTGACCATCAACGCAAACTCTACGGAGTTCAGTTTCACCCGGAAGTAGTTCACTCTATTGGTGGTCAAGCCTTAATCAGGAATTTCGTTTATCATATATGCGACTGTGAACCGACCTGGACTACAGAAACTTTTGTGGAAGAAGCTATCCGCGAGATTCGGGGTAAAGTAGGAGATAAACGGGTATTATTAGCCCTTTCCGGCGGGGTGGACTCCTCAACTCTGGCATTTTTACTCCATCAGGCGATCGGAGATCAACTTACCTGTATGTTTATTGACCAGGGGTTTATGCGGAAATATGAACCCGAAAAACTGGTAAAACTATTTGATGATCGATTTCATATCTCGGTTGAATACGTTAACGCCCGCGATCGCTTTCTCGAACAACTCAAAGGAGTGACCGACCCCGAAGAAAAACGCAAACGCATTGGGGGGGAATTTATCCGAGTCTTTGAAGAAGAATCAGCCCGTCTCGGACCCTTTGACTATCTCGCCCAGGGAACCCTTTATCCTGATGTAATTGAGTCAGCCGATACCAATGTTGACCCGAAAACTGGGGAAAGGGTAGCGGTTAAAATCAAAAGCCATCACAACGTTGGCGGTTTACCCAAGGACTTACGATTTAAATTAGTTGAACCTCTCCGCAAACTGTTTAAAGATGAAGTTCGCAAAGTTGGGCGATCGATAGGTTTACCCGAAGAAATCGTCCGCCGCCACCCCTTCCCTGGTCCAGGTTTAGCCATTCGTATTCTAGGGGAAGTTACCGCCGAAAAACTGAATATTCTGCGTGATGCTGATTTTATCGTCCGTGATGAAATTCACAAATCCGGCGTTTATCATGATTTTTGGCAAGCCTTCGCCGTATTGCTTCCCGTCCGCAGTGTGGGAGTTATGGGAGATCAGCGCACTTACGCCTATCCGGTGGTGTTGCGATTTGTCTCTAGTGAAGATGGTATGACCGCCGACTGGTCGCGGGTTCCCTACGATTTACTCGAAACTATTTCTAACCGCATTGTTAATGAAGTGCGAGGAGTCAATCGGGTAGTTTACGATATTACATCCAAACCCCCAGGAACTATCGAATGGGAATAGGGCAATTGATAATGGATAATGGATAATTATTAATTGTTAATTGTTCATCCTGTAGGGGCGGGTTCTGCTGTCAATCATCATTCCCAGGGGGGTTTTGGTAAACCCGCCCTAACCCACCGGGAAATTATTGTAGGGGCGGGTTC
>NZ_JARPLC010000105.1:0-17308 GCF_032350395.1 Limnospira sp. PMC 289.06 | reverse complement strand
GGAGGGTAGCGAGTTCCCTCCCCTGCTCCAAATCCCACAGTTTCAGGGTTTTATCACGGGATGCAGACACGGCTCGTTTCCCGTCGGGGGCGATCGCCACTGCATTTACCCCGCGACTATGCCCAGAGAGGGTGCGAATCAGTGGCCCGCCGGGTGGGGTGAGGTTGGCGGTGAGGGGACGAAACCAGGGTTTTTCCTGCCATTGTTGGGCTTGTGCCAAAAGAGCCACAATTTCGGGCTGCTCAAAGGACAACAACCGCCCCCATAACTGCCCCACCAGTTGAGTTGTATCCGATGCTAAAATATGAGCCGACAGCCGCAACGCCCCCTGAATCAGACTTAACGTTTCCTGCTCCTCACCCACCAACAACGGCAACAGTAAATCATAATCATTAATCAGTGCCGTTATCCCCACCGCCTCCAACTTCTGCACCAAAAACCCAAAATCCGTCAGCCAAGCCCGCAACCGCTTGACTTCCCCCGCATCCGCAAAATAACTCGGTTGGTGGCGCAGTAAATGTAAACGCTTTTCCGCATCCTGTTCCCTTAACCATTGTCCCAGTGCAGTATTCATAGAGGCGCTCCTTTGCTGAAATTGTCAGCCAGGCGGCGTTTAATATCCTCCAAATCCACCCCAGAATCTTCTGCCTCCTCCCTCAAGAAATCGCTAAAAGAAGCATGATAAATGGTGTAGCGGGTTTCTCTCTCCACCTGTTGGAAGCGCAAAAACTGTTCCCATTCCCGTAAAATCGGCCGAAGCTGATAGTCGGCTATCTCCGTCAACTCCGCTAACAACCGTCGAGACACCGCTTCCCGCACTAGAGACAGCACATAAATAGTGCGGATTTTGTCAAGGGGAAATGGGTCAGCGGTCATGCCCATCAATTCCCAATGTTTTTGATAATACCGCCTCAACCCTCGCGGTAAACTGTCCAGGGTTTCACGGCTATACAGCCCCCCCTCAATATCATTTAAGACATAGCGCAAATACATGAAATTATTTTCACTGTTAGCCACCAAATCCGTTAAAAATTGCTCTGGGGTTAACCGACGCGATATCACCCAATCCTGAATCTGAGGACTTCGCTGATAGCGTTTTTGGGCATAGCGACGGGCATCTTCCGCACTTTCTGCCGGATACTCCATTAAATCAAAGGTGCTTAAATAGTCACTTAAAGGCAGGGCTAAGGCTTTCGGACGTTTACTCAGAATAAAATAGACCTTATCCACCAAAAAATCGGGCAAATAGAGAAGATTACTGCCTTTGGTTTGACTCGATGAATCCACCTCATCCAAGGCATCCACGACCACCACTAACTTTTTCCCCGGTGCGAGTTTTTTCGCCGCTTCTGCCAATAAACGGGCTAAAATATTGCCATCTTCGGTGGCGCGTTCCGGTAAGGGAGAATAATCGAGGTTATAGCCCTGAATCAGTTGGGTGCAGATATTTTCTAGGAATTGTTCGGGCTTGACAATGCCTTGGGATTGGATATTGAAATGGGTGAGACAGCGCCCTTTGAATAGCTGCACTAATCGCGCCATAATCGCACTTTTGCCCACGCCGGGGTCAGCTTCTAGGACAAAATAGCCTTTGGGGTTTTGCTGCAAGAAATCCCCGATCGCCTCGAAGACAAAACCCCGCCCGACAAAATCTTGGGTTTTTTCCTCGATGATGGCTTCACAATATTGGGGGATGGGAAGCCTGGGTTGAGTTGAGTCTAAATATTGCTGCAATGTCTCCCGAATTTGCACCAATTCATCCAGAACCCCTGTCTCTAATTGCTGCAAGGCGCGACACACATCCTCACGGGTGGCGAGTCGGGGTAAATAGTCCCGAATCTCGTCAATTTTCGCCAAGGTCGCCCCGTGGAGGTCAAACAACATCCCCACAAAGGCTTTCCCCCCGTTGTTGGCATCATCTTTCAGGACTTGGCGTAGGTGTTTATTGAAGTTCGCCGCTAATTCTCGGGTTAACTCCTCGATGACATCCTGATAACTGTCGAGGGTATCGAGCAATACCCCTTTCTCGCATCCCTGTTGGAATAACCAAGTCACCACCTCCCGCCATTCCTCTAGGGGTAGGACCTGATACTCGGTAAACTGCTCCGGTTGTTGGCTGAAAACCTGATATAACTGGTCTTCCTGGAGCGTCTCAAACAGGTTCAGGGTTTTGGCTTCTTCCGCCCATTGCAGCCAATAGCCCTCGATTTCATTGGCGAAATTGTCTAAGGGCTTCCGAATATCGGGATATTTAGGGCTAATTTTTTCCGCCAAGGCTTTCGCCACGGTGCGTCCGGCGGCTTTGGCGATGTCTTCATTCCGCAACACCTCGCTACTATTGCGGAATCGCTCTACTAACGCCCCTAAATTATTCCCGGTCATCCCCGCGAAAAAGTTAGCGAACCCCTCCAACACGGGAACCGCTAACCCTGCCGCCGAAACCGCTAACCCTCCCGTGACGATGGAACCTAAACCGACGAGGACGGTTCCGGCTAATAGGGGTCGATTGAGTTGCAACAGTCGGGAATAGTCCATAATGTGTCACCCATGAAAGTGGAGTTATGGCGGGTTATGGGATATTCGGGGATTATAGCATCTGAGAAACCCCCGTTTCTAGGAGCATCTGTGCCGCCTCACTGCGATCGCATTAACAAAGCCCCTTTATCAACCCCTCAACCCCTCCAACCGCAGGAAATACACCCGTCCCACCATTTTTATTATCTCTTCTTAATCCCCTGGTTTTTTGACCTCACAATTGATTAGCTCTCTGGCATTTTTAATGAATTTTTCATCAAAGGTGTAGAATTCCTGGCAATCTTGACTTTGAGCTAGATGCAAAGCATCGGCAAAATCCAAACCATTTTCATGCCACAGTAGGGCTTGATGAACTAACATCGGATTAGTTAAGTAAACATTTGGTAATCCCACAAGTTTCCGTAAAGCCGAACAAACTTGATTCCGTTTAAACTTATAAGCAAATCTCAGCACCCATTCGGTTTCTAGGATAACGGTGTGGGAAATGAAGATTTCCGGGTTTTGAAAAAGTTCTAGACTTTTTTGATATTGGACTGGATCATCTTGAGTCAGAAGCCGAACTACAATATTGGTATCAACTGCAATCATGCCATTGCTCCTGAATGCCTTGGCTAATAGCAGCTTCCATATCCTCTAAGGTTTTGGGTGAACCGTTATACTTCAAACACCCGGCTACTTCATTTAAAGTAGTAGGAGGAAAAGGCTGTTTGGGCTGAATTAAAATCCCTTTGCCTGTATCAGTCAAGATGATTTCTGTCCCCACGTCCAAGCTATAGATTTTCCGCATTTCCGGTGGAATGATAATCTGTCCTGTTTCGGACACTTTGGCAATTTCCATGAGTGAATCAGTTGATATATTTCGGTAATTCTAACAAAATTAGATAGTCCACAGTGATATCAACCCCTCAACCCCTCCAAACGCAGGAAATACACCCGTCCCAACCAAGCCCCCCCTACCACCGTCACGCCATCAGCAGCAACCGCACAGGAAGCGATCGCACCATCCCCCGTAAAGGTCGCTAACATTTCCCCCGTAGCCAAATCCCATAGTTTCAGAGTCTTATCCTCAGAGGCCGAAATCGCTCTTTTCCCGTCCGGGGTAATAGCCACCCCCTTTACCTCGCGACTATGCCCCCTCAGCGTGACTATTTCCGCCCCCGTAGCCAAATCCCATAGTTTCAGAGTCGTATCCTCAGAGGCCGAAACCGCTCTTTTCCCGTCCGGGGTAATAGCCACCCCATTTACCTCGCGACTATGCCCCCTCAGCGTCACTATTTCCGCCCCGGTAGCCAAATCCCATAGTTTCAGAGTCGTATCCTCAGAGCCCGAAATCGCTCTTTTCCCGTCCGGGGTAATAGCCACCCCATTTACCTCGCGACTATGCCCCCTCAGCGTCACTATTTCCGCCCCGGTAGCCAAATCCCATAGTTTCAGAGTCGTATCCTCAGAGCCCGAAATCGCTCTTTTCCCGTCCGGGGTAATAGCCACCCCATTTACCTCGCGACTATGCCCCCTCAGCGTCACTATTTCCGCCCCCGTAGACAAATCCCATAGTTTCACAGTCGTATCCTCAGAGGCCGAAACCGCTGTTTTCCCGTCGGGAGCGATCGCCACTGATGTTACCGAGTCAGTATGCCCTCTCAGCGTCGCTATTTGCCACCCCGTAGCCAAATCCCACCATTTCAGCGTGTTATCCCCCGATGCCGAAATCGCCGTTTTCCCGTCCGGGATAATAGCCACCCCATTTACCCAGCTACTATGTCCCTTCAGGGTCGCTAGTTCCCAGCCCCTAGCCACATCCCACAGTTTCAGGGTTTTATCCCCCGATGCCGAAACCGCCGTTTTCCCGTCCGGGGTAATAGCCACCGCCTTTACGCACAAACCATGCCCTTGTAAGTTAACCCCTTCGGACACCGTAGCCAAATCCCATAGTTTCAGGGTGTGATTCGAGGATGCCGAAACCGCCGTTTTCCCGTCCGGGGTAATAGCCACTGCATTTACCCGAAAACTATGCCCTCTCAGGGTAGCAAGTTCCCACCCCGTAGCCAAATCCCACAGTTTCAGGGTGTTATCCCCCGATGCCGAAACCGCTGTTTGGCTGTCCGGGCTAATAGCCACTGCATTTACCGCCTCACTATGCCCCGTCAGGGTAGCAAGTTCCGTCTCCTTAACCAAATCCCACACTTTCAGCGTTTTATCATCCGATGTGGAAACCGCTGTTTGGCCGTCGGGAGCGATCGCCACTGATGTTACCCAGTCAGTATGCCCCCCCAGCGTGGTTATTTCCTCCCCCGTAGGCAAATACCACAGTTTCAGCGTGTTATCTATCATCCGATGCCGAAATCGCGGTTCGGCCGTCGGGAGCGATCGCCACTGATCTTACCCAGTCAGTATGCCCCCTCAGCGTCGCTACTTCCAACCCCGTAGACAAATCCCACACTTTCAGCGTCCTATCCCCAGACCCGGAAACCGCTGTTTTCCCGTCGGGAGCGATCGCCACTGATGTTACCGAGTCAGTATGCCCCCTCAGCGTCGCTATTTCCCACCCCGTAGACAAATACCACCATTTCAGCGTCTTATCCTCCGACCCGGAAACCGCTGTTTTCCCGTCGGGAGCGATCGCCACCGTATTTACCGCCCCACTATGCCCCCTCAGCGTGACTATTTCCTCCCCCGTAGCCAAATCCCACCATTTCAGCGTCCTATCCTCCGACCCAGAAACCGCTGTTTTCCCGTCGAGGGCGATCGTCACTGCATTTACCTCCTCAGTATGCCCCGTCAGCGTGCAAATCAGCGGCCCCCCTGGGGCAATCAGGTTGCCAGTGAAAGGGCGAAACCAGGGCTTGTCGCGCCATTGTTGAGCATCTTTCAGGAGAGCCACAATTTCCGGCTGCTGAACAGATAACAACCGCCCCCAAAGTTGCCCCGCCAACTGACTGCTATCCTCCGCCAACACATCAGCCGATAGCCCCAACGCCTCCTGAATCAGTTTTAATGTCCCTCCCTGCTCTCCCGACAGCAACAGCAACACCAAATCATAATCACTAATCAGCGCCCTTATCCCCACCGCCTCCAACTTATGCTGCAAAAAACCAAAATCTGTCAGCCAAGACCGCAACCGCTCCACTTCCCCCGCCTTCGCAAAATCACTCAGTTGGTGGCGCAGCAGTTGTAAACGCTTTTCCGAGTCAAGTTTACTCAACCATTGTCCTAGCGCAGTAGTCATAGGGGCGCTCCTTTACTTACGTTGCCAGCAATGCAGCCTTTAATCTCCTTCCCCAAAATAAACTTATTTAAATCCATGGCAATCCCACCTATTCCGGGCGTGAAAACTACCTTTTTTGTACAATTAAACAATTCTAAATAACTGGAATTTTTCAGTTTAATTACTGGGATATTATCCCATTAAAATCACTGTGTCAATTACATGAATCACCCCATTATCTACTTCAATATCTGGGGTAATAACCGTGGCATTTTTCACCTCAAATCCATCGGCAAAATCCAGAGAAATAGGCGCACCTTCAACAGAAGTTAAATAATCCAGTTTTTCTAGGTCTGCCTTCAGGAACTTACCAGCCGCCACATGATACGTTAAAATCCGGGCTAACTGGGGCGGGTTCTGCACCAAAGTCTGAACAGTTCCCGGCGGGAGTTTCGCAAAAGCATCATCATGGGGCGCAAAAACCGTAAAAGGGCCCGGAGTTTTCAGGGTTTCCACTAATCCCGCCGCCTGTACCGCCGCCACCAAAGTCGTAAAACACCCTGAACTCACTGCTATATCTACAATATCTGCCATTGATCCTAATCTACTCAACTCGAAAATAATAATTTCCACTTATCCTAGACTAAATTGGAGCTAAAATGCAGCTAGGTAAGAAGCAAACAGCCCCTGGCAGATGCCGAGATGATGTGGATTTGATATAATTATATTAGCCCACCAGCCACCAGGTATATAATTTACTACTGCAACCCCGGTCAGTTCATTGAATCCCACTAAAACCCGTTCTAGCCTTGGTATTTGGACAAAACGCTTTGTCGCCTCCCTGTTTTTGGGGGGACAGGTTCTGCTGCACGTCCTACAGGGAAAAATTCACCGCCGCAATACCCTAGAACAAATGGCGATCGTTGGTCCTGAATCCCTATTTATCGCCCTGCTGACCGCTAGTTTCGTCGGTATGGTGTTCACTATTCAAGTAGCCCAGGAATTTATTGCCCTGGGCGCAGGTCACTTAGTCGGAGGAGTTCTGGCTTTGTCTCTCAGCCGAGAACTTACCCCGGTTCTCACCTCTGTAATTATTGCGGGAAGGGTCTGTTCAGCCTTTGCTGCTGAATTGGGAACTATGCAAGTTACAGAACAGATTGATGCTCTATATATGATGAAAACTGACCCAGTAGACTATCTGGTGATTCCCCGTGTGCTGGCTTGCTCCCTCATGCTTCCCCTACTGACAATCATTTGTCTGATTACTGGGTTAGCAGGTGGGTTACTCATAGCTACCAGTTTTTACAATATCCCATCGGTGCTGTTCCTCGACTCGATTCGAGATTTAATGGGATTGTGGGATTTGATTAGCGCCGAAATTAAGTCGGTGGTCTTTGGGTGGGCGATCGCCGTCATTGGCACCAGTTGGGGTCTAACCACCACCGGAGGCGCTAAAGGAGTCGGACAATCAACTACAACTGCTGTAGTCACCTCCCTGCTGGCTATCTTTATTCTCGATTTCTTTTTATCCTGGTTACTATTCAAAGTCACATTTTCCCCGGTGTGAATACCCATGACCTTCGCCAGACCCCATCAACTAGATCAGAAATTGATAGCCCTCATCACCTGCCTTCAGTTAAATTAGTAAAGAGGGTGTATATACGATCTATTCTGGGTAACGCTCAGGCTAAAAACTGCCTGCTAGGAATTTCAACCCCTTGGTTGGATCACAGGATTCCTTGGGGTCAATCGATAAATTGACCCACTATCGAGACTCTTTGGGGTGCAAAGAGTGACTCAAGGGGTCGCCGCCGGGAACATTGCCAGAATAAATGGCAGTAACCCGGTCTCCACTTCCCTTTAGCCTAGGAACCCCGTAGGGTATCGGCTGATTGATATCTATTAGCCGGCTGTCGGTATTCGGTTCCTTCAATGCTACCCTCTCTAAGATCCCCTAAGATTAAGAAACTTATTTACATCTACTTTGGGTCCACCCCCGTTAAAAAGGAGTATTCTAAAGATGACCTCAACTTCTCCGGTTAAAAACGAAATTCAGACGGAATCCCTGCTGAAACGCTATAATCCTAAAGCCCATAACCATTATAGATTTCAAGATTTTTTTAGCCTGGAATCGTCCACAGGTTCTATCACCGATTGGAATAACTCCCGCAATGTCCTCACTAGCGAAGATTTTATTATTGGTCTGGTAGAAGGATTAGAGGAAGAAGTTGGTCCGGCTTCATCAGTCATCATGTACACCATTGGACATCAGTGGGGACTAGAAGATGCGGAATTTTTCCAAAAATGGTTTGAGGAAGAATTTGGCCGTAGTATCCGCAAGTCTAACCTGATGTTCCTATTAGAAACCTGGTGGTGGCCTTTTACCGCCCAAGGATGGGGACGATGGGAGGTAGATATGAGCGATCGCCAACATGGCTGTATTTTTATTAATCTATTCGACTCGGCTGTAGCCCGTAGTCTCGGAGATGTGGGAAAACCCGTCTGTCACATCTACGCTGGCCTATTTTCGGGATTTTTTAGCACCCTGGTTAAAAAACCCCTCAGTTGTATTGAACTACAATGCTACTCCATGGGAGAGACCTACTGTAAATTTTTACTCGGCAACCCCGATCGCATTGATGCAGCAGCATTCTGGCTTAACGAAGGCGCAACAGCCCGCGACATTCAACGGAAATTACAAGACGGAAACCGAAAATAATGACTGACCAACCCAAGGACTGGCTATCTATTTCTGTTCAGGAATTCTTCAATAATCTTAACTGGCAAGGAACTAGCCAAAGTTCCAGCAGCCCCAATAATACGGGGGGTGAAGACTTAGAAAAGTTGAGCATTTCTGTGGCGGAATTTTTTAATCGGTTTGTCTGGGAAGGCACACCAGAAGTGGGAGTCTTTCCCAGCAAATCATCGGTTTCTTTCGCGGAAAATTCGCCAGAAACAGAAAATGATGTCACCATCGACGATCTGGTAAATTTGTTCTAAAACTATAAGTTAATTATCAGGGAAAATCTGACCACATAATCCAACTTCCACATCCATAATTCCTAGGTAAAACTTATGTCCTCAGATGTTAATAGCTTGTTGACTCAAGCTGAAAATCGCTATCTGAAACCTGAAGAACTTCAGGAATTTAAACGCCATACGTCAACTTTGGCTCAAAGACTCAAGATCTACGAATTTTTGCGCGATCGCGAAGCTGTCATTTTTGAACCAATTGTTGAAAAGCTACAGACGGCTTTTCCGGAAGCACAACAGCCCCTGGTAGAAAAATCTCTACAACATTGGATTCTGATTATGCGTCATTGTGCCATGGCTATGTTGCTAGATGATACCGACTACCTAAAAAATAATGTCTTAGACTGGCTGAGAGGTTTTGTTAAGACTCGCCAAAGTCAAACCATTGAAACCAAAATTCATGAACTTTTACTAGCCCGCCTTCAAGAAATGCTCTCTCCCAAAGCCATGATTTATCTGGAAGACAACCTCAATCTCGCTAAAGATACCTTACTTGCTAACTCAGATTAGCTTATTTATGCCTATCATTGCCTATTAGTTAAACAAGGAGACCCACCATGATAGAAATTGATGATCTACTGAAACAAACCCAACTCCCCGGCAACTACTTCGCATTTAATAGTTATGTTCGGGGGGATTTAGAACTCGGTTTATTAGAAAATCGGCGCGGCGATCGCATTTTAGCCCTACCGGATACCCTAGTCAGAGCGATTTATAAGGGCTTAGAACAAGAAACAGGTCAAGCCGCCCGTCTGGTACTATTTAACTGTGGTCGCTGGTGGGGGAAACACTTTTACGTTAGATTTTGCGAAGAAATCGCCGAATATTACCATCAGCCCCTGGGCAGTATGGAAATGATACAATTTACTCAGTGCTTACAACAATGTTGGAAAACTCACGGTTGGGGAACTTTAGATATAGATGGATCTTATAATCAACAAGGATTTCTGTTGATTAAAACTACTCACTCTCCCTTTAGCCAGGAGGCTCCTGAATGGAAACGGCCGGTTTGCTACCTGGAGGCGGGCTTATTCAGCATCTTTTTTAGCCAGTTAACTGGCCGTGATTTGCATTGTGTGCAAACGACTTGTCAATCCCTCGGGGCAGATTATAACTGCTTTATTGTAGGATTAAGCGATCGCCTCAAGGCTGCAGAAGCAATGGTTGATGAAAATCAAGACCATGACACCATTCTCCGGCAACTTTGCCAACAAAAGTCTGGATAACCAATGGGAGGCTAAACCAGATTGATTTTTGCCCTAACTTATGGATGCCACAGAACTTATCAGTCGATATGCAGAAGGAGAGAGAAACTTTAAAGGAATTAGCTTGCGTGGCATTATCCTCACCACCAGCAACCATCCCGAAAGTAGTAGTATCTCTACCATCGGCGTAGGAGCCTCACAGATCAATAACAGAGCACAACTGATTGGGGCTGATTTTAGTGAAGCCGATCTGAGCGGGGCTCATCTCAGTTTAGCAAATCTCAGTAAAGTCAACTTCAGTGGAGCTAACTTAACTGGAGCTAACCTCAGTGGGTCTAGTCTCAATGGAGCCAATCTACAAGGAGCAACTTTAAGTGCTGTTAACCTAGAATCGGCTCATCTAAATTGGGCTGATTTAACTGAGGCTATTTTTATCAAAACCAATTTTCATAAAGCAGACCTCAGTTCCGCCAATTTAACCAAAAGCAATTTACAATCAGCTAACTTTGTTCGTGCCTATTTAATTAAAGCTAATTTATCTGAGGCGGACTTATTCCAAGCTGATCTAAGTTCTGCTAACCTCAAGGATGTCAACCTTAGCGCCGCCAATCTGACCGAGTGCAAAATGACTCGTGCTAATCTCATGGGTGCTAACTTGACCGAAGCTGATTTAACTAAAGCCAATCTTGGCCGTGCTAATTTGCGCGGCGCTAACCTCACAGATGCCTATCTCAACCTAGCATCCCTCGTAGAAGCTGATTTGCATCAAGCTAACCTAACTAGAGCCAACCTCAGCAGAGCCAACCTCAGCAAAACCTATTTGCGAGATATCTGTCTTAATGGCGCTCACCTAACTAAAGTTAACCTCAGTGGTGCTGATTTGGGCGGCGTGGACTTGAGCCACAAATTATTAACGGGGATTAATCTAGCCGGAGCCTATTTGAGTGAAGCTACTTTAGTGGGTGCATTATTAATGGAGGCTAATCTTAGTGCTGCTAACCTTAGTGGTGCTAACTTGCAAAATGCTTGCTTGATTAATGCTGACTTACGTGGCGCTTATCTCGATCGCGTCGATTTGACTGATGCGAACCTGACCGGAGCTAATTTAACCAAGGCTGACCTCCGAGAAGCTAATCTGCGCGCCGCTATTTTGGCTGGGGTTGAACTCAAAGGCGCTCAACTGGCTGGCGCTACCCTCCCCAATGGCAAGATTTACAAACCATCAAAAAAATGATTTTTTTGCTAGTCATAGCCCCTCTCCCTAACTGGTCGGCTGGGGGAGAGGGGGGGGAAATCCTCAAAGCCTGTTAAGTGTCAACTTATTTAGCATCTGTAGTGCGAGACATATATTCACCGACCTGGAATTGAGTTTCTTTGAGTTGATTAATAATGGAGCGGGTAATCAGTTTACCAGTTTCCACCACTACATACCCAGTAATAGGATGCAGGAGTTCCTGTTCAGCGCGTCGTCCGATCAAAGACTCCACATCCTCAATAGCGTTAATATACATCCCGGAAGGTAGTTCAATAACAATACCCTCTCCGATAACCTGCGCCTGACAAGCGAGGCGGGATGTTTTTTGAGCCGTAGTAATAACTTCTAGGGTTCTTTGTTCTCGTCGGTTAACCGGCGACAAACTCTCCATGCCATCTTTAATATAAACATGGCAGGTGGCGCACATTCCACGACCGCCACATTCTTTCAACACATGAAGCTCTTTAGACAGCAAAGCAGATAAAAGGTTAGAATTAGTTTTAACCTCCATCTCCTCAGCGATAGGTTCGAGGCGGATCACTTTAGCCATAATGATGTGGTTCAGTCTTTATTGTAATTAGGTTAAAGTATAGCGCCCAGTGCTAATGTGTTAACACCAGGCTGAGGATTGGGTTGACAGGCTATGGGGTGTCAGATTTTAGCAAATGACCCCTTCCCTGTTGCCTTTTCCCTGTTGGTTACTTTTGACATAGCGACCCTTGGGGTTCAAGGACCCAAATTATATATGCTTTGGGTACTTTAGTAATGACTGTATTTTCCCCCATGTTGCTCAATTTGGCTATAATCTCAAATGTCTTGTCAGCGGTGGGTACAGCCCGAAAAAAACTATAATATTCCCGACCGAGAGAAATAGCAGGAACAGGTCGTTCCAAATCAGGGACATTAATATGGCAGGGTTGATATTGGCTCCTAGATTGTATGATTCTAGTAGGAGCGGGATAATTTAATTGGGCATTGGGTTGGGACTCGATTTTAGATGACATAGTGATCCTGTGAGCGAATGTGGTATATGAGCAAATCCAAAAAGTGGGAGCCTACTTTATTAGCTTGGGCATTAAATACCAATTTGTCATAGATATATTTTAATCGGATTTGGGAGGGCACTGGCTAAAGCTATTATGCAGCGTTCTAAATATAGAATTTTGGGGTTGGTAGGACAAGGACAGTATGGGAAGGTTTATTGCGCGAGCGATCGCCAAAAGGGTCAATTGGTCGCACTCAAAGAACTGAGCCACTCGGCTACGTCAACCAGTCAGTTCCTGCAAGAACTTTGGTATATCATTAGTTTACAGCATCCTAATATTGCTGCCTGCCTGGGTTTAGAACATATCCAAAACGGGCGCTATCTAGTGATGGACTACTGTGAGGCCGGAACTTTGCGGGGTTTAATTGAGGGTAATCAAACTCTAGGACTCCTCGAAGGTCTACAGATTATAGTAGAGGTACTCCAAGGCTTAGACTATGCTCATCAGCGGGGCATAATTCACTGTGATATTAAACCCGAGAATATACTGCTGACGATAGTGGCTGGTAAATGGCAGCCGAAACTATCTGATTTTGGCATTGCTCGTCGTCTACCTAGTCACCATGATATAGGTTCTCCGAGTCACGCGCCTGGGGGTTCTCCGGCTTATATGGCCCCCGAAAGGTTTTATGGTATGTATTCGGCTCAATCTGATATATATGCTATGGGGGTGGTATTGTATGAATTATTAGTAGGCGATCGCCCCTTTCATGGTTTATTTAATGAACTGATGTGGGCACACATGAACCATCGAGTTGAACGGCCGACTTTTTTGCCAGAGTGCCTACAAAATATATTACAAACATCCCTGGAAAAACTGCCAGCCCGTCGTTTTCCCAGCGCCGGCGCTATGACAGAAAGTTTAAAGGCGGCTATGGCTGATCCATCTGTCCAAGAAATAGGCGATCGCCTAATTCCCTGGTATTCCCCATCACAGATTACCACAACAGGGGAAGCGACGAACTCCCTAGACCAGGACAGCAATGCGATCGACTCCCTGGAATTTTATGATCTCCCCTATAAATTAAACAACCCTCCCCCCTCTGATAGCCAACCCCTTCTGGCATCAAATCCGACCCATCTCTACAGTGCCACCGGTAGCAATGTGATCACCTGGTCTTACACAGAACAACACTCTCAATCCTTCACCCTATCAGAATCTGTAGTTAGTTTATATCCCATGTCCCACGGGTGTTATATTTTGACCAATAATTATCTCCATTGGTGGCATAATTCCAGTCATCAGCCAGACTCTCAATCCCTCGGGTTTCTCCAAAAAATCTTTAAAGAAACAGACACAACCCTTAAACCAACTACCCTCGCTATATCCCAGGATTTAGTTAAATCTCGTTTTAATTCTTCCTTAGTAGGTCAAGCAGATCTACTTCCAGAATGCCAACGGGACTATTTAACCATCGCTGTACCTGGTCAACTGCGATTCTACTCCCTCACCAAAGGATTAACGAACCCCGACCATAGCACCGAAAATCAGGGTCACTCATCCATAAAACTCCTAAAAGTGATTTCCGTTTCCACACAAATACTACCTCAATTAACCTTTATTGATGGGCGGCATTTATTGGCTACTTGGTCAAACACTAAACCCTCATCACCGAAAACTATTTTTCAGATGTACAGTCGCCGAGGTGCGCCCATGGGAACCATAAAATTACCCATCAATGTTAACCAAGTATTCGCCACCCCTCATCCTTATACGATCCTGGCTTTATGTCAGCATCAACCCTTAACCCTACTGCAAATCAATCTTAAACCTCTCAGTGTCATTCGTGTGGCTGTAGCATCCCCCCCGACAGCTTTATTTATGGCAGACTGGGGTTATGGTTGGACGATCGAACCTGGAAAAATGCAAATTTTTAATTGGTCAGGTCATCGTTTAGTTGAGTATAACTGTCCTGTCGCTACAGCCTTAGCACGTTGGAAACAAACTGGTTTAGCCTTAGTTCCCTCAACAGGGTACTCTATCAAGGTAGTGGATAGTCTAGGTTTACCTTTACAAGAATTATCGGAGGACATTGATGTCTGATCTAATTATCTATGGCGACGATAGTACCACGGCTAAAAATATGTCGATCGCCCAACAGTTAACTTTAGTGAAAGTTGATGTTTCCCGTCTCAGAGATTTGGGTAAAGGTGTGGGAACAGGCGCTTTAATTAACAGTCTGGAAAAGTTGGTAGAACTGATATTTAGTCTGCGATCGCTAGTTAATGATTCATCATCTGATGCTCTCCTACAGACTAATGCTGAGATTAACTCTGATTCCCTCTCTGTCGCCAGTGAGCCACCTTTGGCCGCCGAAGAACGTCTGATTCCCTACGTTGCCGAGGAACTGGTGGATATTTGGCATCATTTTTTAGAATGGCAAAAAACCACAGAAAAAAGTTACCCTAAGTCCGGGAATTTATCGGATAAGAGTCCATCGGAAATTGTAACTCTCGGTGATTTGCAAACCCTATTATTGTGGCGCTTAGGCTGTAGTGCTGAAAATATTATGGCGCTGCTAACTGGAATTGAGGTGATGGTAACTTCCCCTCGAGGTACAAGAAAACCAGGGGTTTTGCGACTGGTAGCTAGTTTAATCCTGAAAACTCCCCAGGGTCAATATGATTTAGACCTGGCTACGGGTGAGAGTCCTAAATTTAATTTACATCATAATGCGATCGTGCAGTCTTTTGACTGTGAGTTATGTACTGTTCCTCGTTCAGCCAAGTCTCTGCTTGAGCAGCTTAAAAATATTATTAATCAAGAATTTGAGGCGCTGGATTTATGGAAATCACAATCAATTGCAGTTCTCGAACCTGGATATAATTGGGAACCCGGTCAACTATTATTAGATTTCGGATTTCAGTTGTTAGTTAATTATCCTTCGATGCAGTGGAGTAACCATCAGGTTAATGAGGTTAATTATGATCCCATGGAAGGTAGTTACGATTCCGAGGAAATGACTCCATACCTTTTATTGGTAAGTCAACTGAAACTCACTGATATGATGATTTTTAGTCGTTCTTTTCAAGAAAAAATTATTCAAAAAATAGCGGTTCCCCTGGAAAAATTATGTTTAAGTTATGAGAATTTTGCGGCGGCGGATGAACCTGCTAAATCATCGGTTTCTCATAGTAAAAATCGCCGGGTTTCCTCCCCAGAACCTAAACTATCCCCAGATATATTTAATCGTTTTCTGATTCGCAAAGCCTGGGATTTGGTGGAAGCGATCGCCTCAGAATCTCAAGATAATCGCCAATCATCTCCTTATGGCTATGTGATGATTCCTCAAGTTAGCCTCAGTCAGTTGATCCAATCTCTGATGTGGCATACTGTTAGAGGTTCGGCGGCGATCGCTAGACTTATTGGTGGCATTACTGTCCGCGTTCTCGAACCGGGTAAACTATGGTATAAAGGAACCCTTAGATTAGTGGCGATTTTAAGTGCTGATTTCCCAGGCTATCATTGGGAAATTGATATCGCTACCCGTGAACCTCCCCGGTTGATAGGTACTATATTAGATGAAAGTGCTGTGATTGATTGGCAGCCTGACCAGACTGGAGTTGATAATGGCGGTCTAGCATCGGCGATCGATACTGCGAGTCCCGTACAATGCTTAGGTGGTCAAAGGTTTCAGCAAGTGGGTATCTGTAGCGACGCAATTATTACTCAACTGCGAGATGTGTCGCCGGAATTGGGGATATGGATCGATGGGGTAGAAATTGATTGGGAAGAACCCATGATAACTGAATCAATTTGGCGATCGGGACTCGCACAATTGGTATTAGTTTGGGAGTGGGTTAAGTAGGCGCGGGTTCACGCCCGGTATATCATAGTTACCCCGCCCACCACCATACACCAAAAAATGCCTCCTAGGGGCTTTCTTAGAGCCTATATCCTAGGATAAATCTGATTTTTGATAAAAAAGCTGTCGATGGGTAGGAGTGTCTCTAAATGTATGTATATGCCTTTATTAAGAGTCAATCAATTAGTTGGAAATCCGTTCAGGGAATCTATGAACCAGTAGTTTTACTGGAGGCTGGGGCTTTAGCCGCCGTGGTGGAACCAAACCTACAGGCGGAAAATCTCTCGGCTGACAATGAGGAAGAGTTAATGCGGGCGGTTTTGACCCATGATCGGATTGTGTGTCAGATATTTGAGGAAACTACCGTTTTACCTGTGCGGTTTGGGACTTGTTTTGATTCCGAGGCGAGATTGTGCGAACATCTGACCACAGAGGGCGATCGCTATTTTCGGCAATTAGAAAAATTAACAGGTCGGGCTGAGTACCTACTGGAGGCTATCCCCCAACCATTCAACCAGGAGAAGCCATCTTCTGATACCACCGCGCCGCCAACTAAGGGACGGGACTATTTTTTGCAGAAAAAACGTCTACACCAGCAGCGCCTCAATTTTGAACAGCAACAGGAACAACAGTGGCAGGATTTTATAAATGCGATCGCCAGCAAATATCCCATAGTTCAGGGTAAAGCTACCGAAGACGCAGAACGCATTTATTTACTCATTCCCCGCAGTCAAGAAGTCGCCCTAGTCGAGTGGGTCGCCCAACAGCAACAAAACATCGACCTATGGGAGTTCAGTCTGGGAAATGCCGTTCCCGCCTACCATTTTCTTTAAAAAATGTACCCTCTACCCAGACCTCATTGGAGCGCGATAAATTATGAAAGTGCCGAAAACTGCCCCTGATTTGCTACAATCTTCAAGGTTGGTGCGAGACGTTCAGGCATGAAATAGAGCTGCAATGCTCGAAATAACCGCCTGATGGGGATTTCAACTCCCTGGTTGAATATAAGAGGCTCGTCTCTGAACATCCCCATAACTGTTTATATGTCCCGACGCTTGGAGAAATCTGAGCAAGGCAGGGAACTCAAGGTCATAGACAAACTGAGAAATCAGGAAGTAGAGAGTGACGGCGATAGCCACCCCCAGTTTAGGGAATCACAACCCCAGGACTGAAGCGGGGAACGGAAGGCTCCAAGGTGTAACCTAACACCAGAAACGAGACCAC
>NZ_JARPLC010000104.1:0-17335 GCF_032350395.1 Limnospira sp. PMC 289.06 | reverse complement strand
CGAAAGTTTTTCACAAAAGTACCGTCGGAGTCGGGGAGTTGGGTATGATCGGGAAGGGTAGTAATTCCCTGTTCTGATGATTGGGCGATGGTCATAGTCAGTAGTTTCTCATCGCAGTTTATGGCAAATAGTATAGCATTTTGATAGGGTTTGAGAGGGTCTACGCCTATTGTGAAACACCGTTAAAACTAACATCGTCGCCTTTAAGGAATAATTAGGGGTTGACAAGGGGAGGAGCGATCGCCTAGATTAAATCTACCAGGGTGGCGTAGCTATACTCATGACTAAAAAATCAACACAAGAAGCAAGAGGGGAAAACTGAACCAAGAAATAATCAGGAAAGTCCCGAAATCAGTTAATGTTAAAGGTGATTATTCCCAGACCGATAGCACATAACCCATGATTGAAGTTGAGAATCTGTGCAAAATTTATGGCACAACTCCAGCCATTGAGGATGTATCCTTTTCTGTGAAAGCGGGGGAAATCTTAGGGTTTTTGGGACCCAATGGCGCAGGAAAGACTACCACTCTCCGTATTTTATCAGGCTATTTACCAGCCACAAATGGAACAGCCCGAATTGCTGGATATGAAGTCCACGAACAATCAATGGCGGTGCGGGAGAGAATTGGCTACCTGCCGGAAACACCCCCATTGTACCCTGATATGACGGTTGAGGGTTTTCTGCATTTTGTGGCGAGGATTAAACGGGTGGCGGCGGGCGATCGCCCTTTACGAGTAGAAGCGGCTATGGAACGCTGCGGTATATTGGATCGCCGCCGGAGTCTAATTCGTAAACTATCTAAAGGCTATCGTCAGCGGGTGGGAATAGCTCAGGCGATCGTGCATGATCCACCTGTGATAGTGTTAGACGAGCCGACAGTGGGGTTAGATCCGCGCCAAATCATCGAAGTGCGGAATTTAATCAAGAGTCTAGCCGGAGACCATACGATTATCCTATCTACCCATATTTTACCTGAAGTAAGCATGACCTGTAGCCAGGTGGTAATTATCAATAAGGGTCAAATTGTAGCGACCGGAACTCCAGAGAATCTTATGGAGAAGTTGACGGCGGGAGCAGGGTATGAGATAGAAGTAGAGGGAGAAATAGAAGCGGAAACCCTAAACTCTCTGTTAGCAGTTCCTGGAGTCAAAATAGTTGACCTATTACCAACATCTCCCACTGAACCACGCCAGCGGTTACAGGTTGTCTGTGAAACTACCAGGGAACCCGGACCTGAGCTGATAGCAGCCTGTGTGACTGAGGGAATAAAAGTTCATGAAATGCGGCGCACTCGTGCTAGTTTAGAGGATGTTTTCCTAACTCTTACCTCCCAAGAAGAAGTGACGATCACCCGATCGCCTTCTGAGGATGAACCCGAGTCTGAGGAGATAGCCAAAGACCAGCTAGAAGAAGACCAGCCAGAAGAAGAAACAGTTGATAATTAATAGTTAGCTACGGATGATTGCTCCGGTTCTGCTTAAACTTTAAACTGATATTAAACTATGCTAGTCGTTTTTAGTAATATCATCGCCATCTATCGCAAAGAACTCCAGGGATATTTTGCCTCTCCGTTGGCTTATGCGATCGCCGGAATTTTTTGGCTACTAACTGGATACTTTTTGATCGCTATTCTGTTAGGACCTGATGGACTGATTCAACAAGTAGCTTTGAGAGATCAAATGGGTTTAACGGAACCGCCCATTGATTTATCCTATGAGTTTCTGCAAGTATTTTTGAGGCTTATGGGAACCATATCTCTGTTTGTGCTGCCTATGTTATCAATGGGATTATATGCAGAAGAACGCAAACGCGGAACCCTAGAACTGTTGGCGACTTCTCCGATTACTAACTGGGGAGTAGCTACGGGAAAATTACTAGGAGTTATCACCTTCTATAGTACCATGATTTTACCGCTGTTTGTGCTACAGGCGATCGCCTTGAGCGTATCTAGCCCTCCCATGTCTCCGGGGATTATGATAGTCTCTCATCTGGGGTTAATTTTGCTGGCTGCTGGTGTGTTATCCCTGGGAATGTTTATTTCTTCCCTAACCGATAGCACCTTACTTTCGGCGATCGGTACTTTTGCCTTAGTGCTATTTTTATGGGTTGTCGATATCATTGGTCAAGCTGTAGGAGGACCCCTAGGAGATGCTCTCTCCCATTTATCATTAATCTCTAATTATACTAATTTAGTACAAGGAGTTATTGAGATCAGGAGTTTGGTGTTATTTGGGAGTTATGTAGTGTTAGGGGTGTTTCTCACCGCCCAGTCTATTGATGCGTTTCGCTTTCAGCGATCGTAAAATGTTTTATGAAAAAAAATCGAATTCTTTGGCAAGTTTTTAAATACTCATTTTGGCTAGGTCCCATGATTGCGATCGCTGGTTTATCAGCGGGTTTCGTATCGGGAATATGGCAGCCAGTTCCCCTAGCTTTAATCATCACTGGGGTGGTAATTATCGGGGTGTGGTTAGCCCTAAAAGGTTATTGGGAAACTGACCTAAAAGACAAACGATTAAAGAATCGTAGGTCTACTCAAGCCGGGACTAACGCCCTAGTGGCAACAGTTTCCGTGATTGTAATTATCGCCTCAATTAATATTATTGCAGTACGGAACCCAGTTCGCATTGACTTAACTGAAAATCAACAATTTACCCTCGCACCCCAAACCCAAACTATCGTTACCAACCTTCCTGAACCCTTAAAAGTTTGGGTATTTGACCCGACCCAAAATCCTCAAACTAAATCATTATTAGACCGCTACCGAGAAAAGAACCCAGCCTTATTTAGTTACGAGTTTATTGATCCACAAATGCAACCAGGTCTAGCCCAAGAATTTGGGGTGAGAAATTTTGGTGAAATTCATCTGGAAGCCGGAAGCCGTCGCCAACTTATTCGCCGGGAAGGAAGACAACCACTAACGGAAGTTACATTAACTAATAGTATTGAACAAATTTTTAGCGATCGCACTTCCCAAATTTATTTCCTCCAAGGTCACGGACAAAGACCACTTCAAGCCGGACAAGGAGGCTTTCAACAGGCTGTTGATAGTCTCAAAGAAAGAAACTTTGTAGTTGAACCTCTCAACCTAGCACAAGCCACAGGAATTCCCGAAAATGCCAATGTGATTGTGGTAGCAGGTCCTCAACAAAGGCTATTTGAAGGGGAAGTTAACGCCTTAATTGATTTCCTTGACAATGGCGGCGGTTTGCTATTAATGCTAGACCCGAAAACTGACCCAGGGTTAGATAATTTATTGGATAAATGGGGAGTAAAATTAGACGATCGCATTGCTATTGACGCAACTGGTAGCGGTCGATTAGTTGGTTTAGGTCTCACAGTTCCCATTGTCCGCGAATATGGCGATCATCCTATTACTAGAGATTTTGGTAATAATATATCTCTGTTTCCGTCAGCGCGTCCTGTGGAAACTCGCCCCGTAGACGGAATTACTGAAACTCCCATAATTTGGACAGATACACAAAGTTGGGCGGAAAGTAATTTAGTAGAGGGAAGATTAGAATTTAACCCGGAAACAGATCGCGAAGGTCCTCTATCTTTGGGAGTGGCTTTAACCCGAGTTTTAAACCCCCAAGAAACTCCCACGGCGGAAACTACCGAAACTGAGGAAACCACAGAAACTCCCACGGCGGAAACTGCGGAAACTACCGAAACTGCGGAAACTCCCACGGCGGAAACTGTGGAAACTACCGAAACTGCGGAAACTGCGGAAACTGCGGAAACTGAGGAAACTGAGGAAACTGCGGAAACTGCGGAAACTGAGGAAACCACAGACACCGAGGAAACCACAGCCACTGCTCAAGAAGCCAGACTGGTAGTATTCGGAAACTCTCAATTTGCGACTGATGGCTGGCTTGAACAACAACTCAATAGAGATATATTTGTAAATACTATTGTTTGGCTGAGTCAACCAGACCAAGAAGTGTTATCTATCGGGGTTAAATCTGTTACTAGCCGTCGGATTTTGATGACTCCCCCATTAGGTCGGTTGTTAAGTTGGATGGCTTTAGTGATTTTCCCGTTCATGGGATTTGCTGTATCAGCTTTCCTCTGGTGGCGGCGACGATAAAATGGCATTGATGTGGAGGTTTAGTTATGAAATTGCAGCAATCAACCCGGATTTTAATGATTATTGCTTTGGTATTAGCGGGGGGTGTTTATGTGGTAGAAATTCGCGGAAAATCTCAACAGCAAGAAATCCAAGCTAGACAAGATCGGATTTTTGATGTTTCTCAAGATGATATCCAATCTCTGGTTATAGAAACAGGCGATCGCACTTTAAAAATTCAACGAGTTGGGGAAGATGAAACTGATGCAATCACCCCCTGGAAAATGCTTGAACCTATGGAATATCCCGCTAATATTGCGAGGGTGAATGCCGTTTTAAATCAATTGGTAAATAGCCAGAGAATTGCATCTAATCCTAACTCAGGTATTAGGAAATTAACCATTTCTAAATCACAATTAGAGGATTATGGATTGGTTGATCCTCAAGATTCGATCCAAATTCAACTACGAGATGAAACTACTCATCGCCTAGTTTTGGGTAAGTCTGATTTTAGTGGTGATGCAATTTATGCAATGACCAATCCTCCCGAAACTTTACCAGAAAATATCTCGATTTTAGTAATTTCTAAGACGGCGCGAGATGCTATTAGTCACCCCCTATATGAGTGGATTATGGCTAAAGATTCCGAAGATTTATTATCTCCAGAAACTCCCACGGAAACTCCCACGGAAACTCCTACGGAAACTCCCACCGAAGTGGAGACAGAAGAAGTTGACACCCCAGAAACATAAAATCAGATAGTAGCCGACTGTATTAACTATATGCAATTAATTATTATTCGATAGGTTCGGAATTAGATTAGTTAAACCTAGATTAGGGTTTTCTAGTAGTTGATCCAATTCAGCGATCGCCATTTCAGCGCGTTGAGTGTTTAAAATCATTTTGCGGGTAACTTCGTCTTCTTTATGAGCGATATCTTTCAGGTTATTAATATGAACTTTAAAATGACTAGAAACATTATTCATTTGTTGGCTTAAATCAAGAGTTTGTTTAACCAGTCGATTCATTTCTAGGTTAATTTGACTTAAAACTGTTTGATTAGTCGAACTTTGTTGATAAGTTAAAACCGAAGCCTGTACCGAGAGATATCGGACTTTTTGGACAATTTCCGCCATAATTGTCGAAGCGGAATTAATAGTTTCCAAATCCCTAGAAATATTTTTAATCACTGACTCTAAATCTTCCGAATTTTTATGAATAGAATTAGCGCCGATAAAAATTGCATGAAATTCGCGATGACTTTCCTTAGAAACCAGCCGACCAGTCTGGACAATTTCTTGATAAATTTTGAGGATTTTTTGATAATGTTGATTAATGGCATTTTCTCTTTCTATAAAACGACTTTGATATAGCTTTTTCATAATATTTTTCTCAATATTGAGATTATGATTCGCCTCATTAATCCGTTGTTTTTCCTGATTTAACAGGTTAAAATACTTCTGCTTTGTCTGTTCTTGCTGTTCAATTATTTGACGAGATTTCTGTAAAATTAAGGTTTGGGCTTGACAAAGAATCCGAAAATCTATCAACCGAAATTCATGGTGATCACAGATGAGGACAATAGGCTCATAAATCAGATTAATAGACCGATTCATCGCCAGTTGTACTGCTTCATTAATGGGCGTATCTGACGACAACATCAGGGGAGGAATCCGGGTAAAATCTAAGAGTTTCTGAATGGGGTGGTTGCTGTAGATTTCCTCCCAATTAGGTAAATAGATTTTTTCTAAAAATTTGCTGCGGGAAATCATCCCTATTAATTCGGAATCGTCGATAATTAATACACCGGGAAGTTCGGGATTTTGGTAGAGTTCTTTAGCTACAATATCTGATCTAGTCACCGAACTAACCTGATAATTATGGGATGCTAGGTCGGCGAGAGTTGAGTTAAGGGTGAGGGATAATTGCTGAGTCATAAAGTTATATTTTTTAGACAAATACAATCAAACCAGGTCCAAGCTGTGATCGCCATTGGAGATAGGCTTAATCGTTGAGGTCAAAAAAGTGGATCAGCCTACCAGAGAATCTGATAGCCACTATTACACAAAATATTAAAACAATATTGCAACAAATCTGACCCTGAAAACGCCTACATCAGCCACATGGAGAGAGAAAAACCCTGAATCGAACCCTGATCAGAAGCGATCTAAATGAGGTAGAGTGGTTTGGTGCTATCTTTAGAGTGTACAGCAAAAATCTGTGTTTGCTTAAATCTGTGCGATCGCAATATTTACTAAGCCTGTGGATGATTCCCTAAATAAGCAACTGGAAAGAGAGCGACTTTTAAATCAAGTGACGACCCAGATTCGCCAGAGTCTTGACCTGTCGGTAATTTTGTCAACCGCAGTCGAACAGTTGCGCGAATTTTTGCAGGTTGATCGTCTGGTGATTTATCAGTTAAACACCTATCATGTCCAGACCGGTGATCATCCTAAAGACCTATCTCCTGAATTAGAAGAACCCGACTTAAATACCGAAATCCCCACCCCAGAAGCCGATCGCCATGATCCGATTCACGGAAGTATTACCTATGAGGCTAAATCCTCTGATGCGATCGCCTCACTCCTAGACTGGGAACAAGCCGATCGCTGCTTTGCTCAAGTTCCCGAATGTCAACAATACTATCAAAAATCTATCATCCATTGCATCCCTAATATTAAACTGCACTATCAGTCATCCCCGGAATTGTATGCGATTTTACAACAAAAGCAGGTTATGGCGCAACTGGTGGCTCCAATTTTAGTACAAAAACAGCTTTGGGGTCTATTAATTGCTCATCAGTGTTTTAGCGATCGTCAATGGAAAGAAACCGAGCAAAAATTTATTAGTAAAATTACTCAACATCTATCGATCGCTATCTATCAAGCCCAACTGTACGCCCAAGTTCAGCAACAAAAACAAACCTTAGAAAGACGGGTTAAAGAACGCACCCAAGCCCTTCATGATGCCCTCTTAGCCGCTCAATGTGCTAACCGTGCTAAAAGTGAATTTTTAGCCACTATGAGTCATGAATTACGAACACCGCTTACCCATGTAATTGGCATTTCATCGACTTTATTGAGGTTATATAGTCAGCCTGAGAATTTTCCCGCCCTACCCCTAGAAAAGCAAAAACATTATCTGCAAACTATTCACGATAGCGGCGAAAATCTACTGGCTTTGATTAATGATATTCTCGATCTCTCCCAAGTTGAATCTGGTAAAACCGTCCTAAAAATTAGCCAATTCTCCCTGGGAAAAATGGCGCAACAATGTTTACATACTTTGCGAGATTTTGCCAAAGAAAAAGGAGTGAATCTCTACTTAAAAATGAAGGTTGATCAAGACCTTTTTCGGGCAGACTATCGCCGGGTTAGACAAATTTTGCTCAACCTATTAAGTAATGCTATTAAGTTTACCCCTAAAGGTGGTCGCGTCACCCTCACAGTTTCCCGGAAAGACAAAATGGCTATCTTTCAAGTTAAAGATACTGGTATTGGCATTTCTAAAGAACAACAATCCCTATTATTCGAGAAGTTTCAACAATTAGATTCTCCCTACCGCCGCCAATATGGTGGCACGGGTTTAGGGTTGGCTTTGACTAAGCAATTGGTGGAGTTACATGGCGGTAGCATTCAATTTGAATCGGTCATTGGCTTAGGTACTAAATTTACGGTTTACATCCCTATTCAACCTTTAATTGACAAAAATAATTCTAACTACAAAACCTCTCTGCCGTCTATGTATACAGATAGTCCTCAAGGTAGATTGGTCTTGATTGAAGATGATGAGGAAACCGCGACTTTAATCTGTGAATTACTAACAGCAGCCGGTTATCAAGTGGTATGGTTGATGGATGGTTTAACGGCTTTGGCAACTATTGAACTTCTTAAACCAGATGCGATTTTGATGGATTTACATATTTCAGGACAAGATGGTTATGATATTGTTCGTCATCTTAGGGAAGATGCCACTACCCAGAAAATTAAAATTGTTGCCCTTACTACCAACAGCGATGAACAGGAACAATCCTTACAATTCGGGGTTGATAAATGTTTGAATAAACCTATATTACCTAATCAACTACTGAATCAAATCGAATCCTTAAACCTGGGCAAAAATTATGAGGATTAAATTGATGCAATAGCTGTTATAATTTAACCAGGATTATTGGTATCTAAAAAATATCTATGTTAACCCTTCCGTCTGGCTTAATTGTATCTTGTCAAGCCCCTGTTGACTCCCCCTTACATGACCCGGAAATTATCGCAGCGATCGCCAAAACGGCAGTTAAACGGGGGGCGGTAGGGGTGCGAATTGATACCCCCGCCCATATCGCGGCGGTGCGCCAACAGGTCGCTCAACCCATTATCGGGCTATGGAAACGACAATTTCCGGGGTTTTCTGTTTATATTACACCTCGGTTTGAAGAGGCGGCGGCGATCGCTCAAGCTGGGGCTGATATTATTGCCATTGATGCGACTTTAAGAAACCGCCCAGACGGGGAAACTGTGGCATCTTTAATCGCCCAAATTCATCAAAAATTAGCTAAACCAGTGATGGCTGATATAGATACTTTAGCAGCAGCAATAGCAGCGGTTGAAGCGGGGGCGGACTGTGTGGGAACCACTCTCTATGGCTACACAGAGGCGACTAAACACCTATCGCCCCCAGGTTTTGAACTTCTTAGTCAATTGGTTAAACAGCTTGATTGTCCGGTAATTTGCGAGGGGGGTATTAGTTCCCCGACTTTAGCTAAACAGGCGATCGCTTTAGGCGCTAATGCGATCGTGGTCGGAACAGCTATTACTGGTATTGATTACCTAGTACAGGGATTTCAAGAAGCTATTACTAATTCCTGATTTCTGGGAATGTCATAACTCATAAAATCATAGGCCATTTTGGTATTGGGAAAAATTGCCCTAGCTTCCTTTAACAAATCCTCCAAAACTATATCATTTCCCGGTGCATAGCGGGGGCTAAAATGCGTCATTAATAGAGTTTTGACCCCCGCAGCCAAAGCCACCTGCGCCGCCATTGTAGAGGTAGAATGCAGTCGCTGAAATGCCATGTCAGCATCAAGATGAGAAAATGTAGCCTCATGTATGAGAACATCCGCACCATCAGCTAATTCGATCGCCCCATCACACAAGACGGTATCCGTACAATAAACGAATTTACGGCCGATTTCTGGTTTTCCACAAAGAGCAGAACCATTAATTTGACGACCATCTGGAAGGGTGACGATTTCCCCATTTTTCAGTTTACCATAAATCGGTCCGGGTGGAATCCCCAAGGCTTGAGCTTTTTCGACATAAAAACGTCCGGGGCGATCCTTTTCTTCGATCCGATATCCAAAGGCGGGAACTCGATGTTTGAGAGGTCCACAACTGACAATATATTCCTCGTCTTCGTAAATTATTCCCGGTTTAACGCGATGGACTTTTACCGGATAAGAAAAGTGGGTTTGAGAATAGCGAGTGCAGGATTTTAAGTAATCTTCTAATTCAGGGGGTCCGTAGATATCTATGCGGTTAGCATTTCCGGCTAAACCACAGGTGGCTAGTAATCCCATTAAACCAAAAATATGATCACCGTGCATATGGGTGATGAAAATACGACTCAGTTGGCTGACTTTTAATTCACTACGCAAAAACTGATGTTGGGTTCCTTCTCCGCAGTCAAATAACCAAAGTTCTGCCCTTTGGGGAAGACGTAGGGCGATACTCGAAACATTTCGCGATCGCGTGGGAACTCCTGAACTTGTGCCTAAAAATGTAATCTGCAAAATGGCTACTCCTTTAATTTCAGCTTGGCGATTTTAGTTAATTTGTGTCCGGTTTAAAAATCACGCTTTCCCCACTAAATCAGATACAATTTTAGCCGAACTTATCACTCCGGGAATACCAGCGCCTGGATGAGTTCCCGCCCCGACAAAATACAGATTAGGGATATCTTCACTCACATTATGGGGACGAAACCAAGCCGACTGCATTAAGGTTGGTTCTAGGGAAAATGCACTTCCTAAATAGCTGTTTAGGGTGTTTTGAAAATGCAGAGGGTCTATATAATTTTCGGTGACAATATGTTGGGATAAATTGGGCATATATTGATTTTCTAAAAATTGAATTAAGCGATCGCGATAGGGTTTTGCCATGATTTTCCAGTCCGTATCTCCTGCTAAATTAGGAACTGGAGATAGCACATACCAACAATCACAACCCGCTGGCGCTAAGGATGGATCAGTGGCAGTAGGACGGTGTAAATACAGAGAAAAATCTGATGATAGGTGTTTTCGCCTAAACAAATCATCCATTAATTCTCGATAATTCGGCCCCATGATAATTTCATGGTGTGCCATATTATTATAACGTCTATTGGTGCCAAAGTAAACTACAAATAGAGAAATTGAATGGCGCAGGCTTTTAATTTGGCGATCGCTATATTTTCTCCTAAATTTGGGTGAGATTAAATTGAGATAAGTAAACGCCACATCACCATTACTCACTACCGCCTCAGCTTCTAACATTTCCTGGCTCTTCAAAATCACGCCTTTGGCTTTTCTGGTGTCTTCATCAATCACAATTTCCTCAACTTCCGCATTGAGACATAAAACCCCCCCTATCTCCTCAAAAAGTCGCACCAAAGCCGCCACCAAAGCACCCGTCCCCCCCATAGCAAACCAAATCCCAAAAACCTGTTCAAGTTTATGAATCATGGCATAAATCGATGTACTATTAAAAGGATTTCCACCAATCAATAAAGGATGAAAACTAAACACCTGGCGCAACCGTTCATCCTGTATATATTGATTCACAAATCCCGCCACGGATTTATAGGATTGAAGTTGTATCATGGCTGGCGCAACTTTGAGCATCTCCCTAAATTTATGAAAAGGTTTAGTCATCAAAGGCAATCCTTTACTAAAGACTAAATCCGCCGCCCGACAGAATTGTTGATATCCCTGTACATCTCCAGGATTAAACTCTCGAATTTGCTCGATAAGTTCCTGATAATTATCATTATAGTTAAATACTGAACTATCGGTAAATCTGACCCGATAAAAAGGGTCAAGTTTGACTAATTTTACATAATCAGACATGGAGCGATCGGCTAAAGTAAATAAATCCTCAATTAACCCAGGTGCGGTAATAATGGTAGGACCACCATCAAAGGTAAAACCATCCTGCTGATAGCAATAAGCCCGCCCTCCGGGTTTATCTCGCTTCTCCAGAATAGTTACTTGATGACCTAAAGCCTGTAACCGAATCCCCGCCGCCAGTCCGCCTAAGCCACTCCCAATAATGATAATATTCATGAGTCTAGTCAATTCCAGTTAATAGTTACCATAATATCCTAAAATATGTAATGATAAACAAGTGGTAAATAGAGACGTTTACAAATAGCCGAGCCTAATGGTTCCCAATTAAGCTAACTTAAAGAGTGCGATCGCCCTTGGCGATCCTTCCCCACAATTGGAGCCTGAGCCGACATAATTAGGTAAGCAGATAGGAAATCAAACCCTTATCAAAATTAGTGGCTTCTCCAGACGGAAAAGTTAAAACCCAACTGGTCTGTATTCAGCGTCATTTGTCAAAACATCGATGAGTAGATTCTATAGTCTCCGGTTCACCACCCAAATTTTAGCCCTGTTGCCGATGGTACTTATGGCTGGATGTTCCCAGTCTCAACAGTCGGCTACACTTAGCCAAGTATCGGAAAAAGCGATCGCCGCCCAGGTGTCTGAATCAGAATCAGTCCCCAATGCGATCGCCCGGTCAGCCAATCAAATTATATCCAAATCCAATCACTGCGTCGAAACCAACCCCTTTGATGAATCAGTGCGTTTTGCTCTGAGAGCCTCCAATTTAGCCCAAAGCGCCCGCAGCAAGGAAGATTGGGACGAAGTAGCCCGTCAATGGGTGCAAGCCGTAGCATGGATGCAAGCCGTCCCACCCCGCAGTCCCCGGCGCAGCTTTGCCGAAAGAAAAGTAGTAGAGTATATGCGTAACCTGACCTACTCCCAACAACAAGCCGCCAGAAGTAGGTCAGTAAGCGCTTTTCCCAGTTTTGACAGCGAACTTTTCGATCGCCAATTAGAACTATATCTATCCTATTTAAGCACTGTTGGCACGCCAGACATTTTAATTGTCGGCAGTTCCCGCGCCCTTCAGGGAGTAGATCCTAATCAAATGCAGCGTTCCCTCACAGCTAGAGGCTACGGAAACCTAAGAATTTTCAACTTTGGTATCAACGGCGCTACAGCCCAGTTAGTAAACTATTTAATTAGGGAAATCTTACCCCCAGAGCATTTACCTCCGATGATTCTGTGGGCTGACGGAGTGCGAGCCTTTAATAGTGGTCGTTTTGATCGCACCTTTGCAGCAGTTTTAGCATCTGCGGGACATCAACGCATAGGTTCTGGTATCCGCCCCCAACTAGCCCAAGCACAACCTTACCCAACCACCTGTCACGAGTTCCCAGCGCTTTGTGTGGCTAGGGGGTCAAAATTCAATTTTTACCAAGCCAAGCCGGATATCACCTTAGATCCGATCATGGGGGACTCATCAGCAGACTGGGAACTAACAGATTTAGTCTATCGCTCTGGACAACAGCCCGTTAATCTCACTCCCATATCTCTTGATAACATTGATGCTCAAGGATTCCTACCCCTAAGCGATCGCTATAATCCTAATACCTATTATCAACGTCGTCCTTATGTCTCAGGTCGCTATGACGGAGACTATCAATCATTTAACCTAGAGGGAGTACAAGCGAGAGCCTTTGATTCTGTCGTCGCCTTTACTCGCGGCCGCAATATTTCCCTAGTCTTGGTTAACCTTCCCCTCACCCAAGGCTATTTGGACTCTGTGCGCTGGTCTGCGGAACGTCAATTCCGCGATCGGATGATATACCTTTCCCGACAGCAGGGGTTCCTGTTTGTTGACCTCTCCCAAAGGGCTCTCACCCAATACGATTATTTTGTAGACCCTAGCCACCTCAACCGTTACGGCGCGAGGGCTGTCTCTCAAAAATTAGTCGCTGAACCCTCTATTCCCTGGCCCAGGAGGAGAAACTGAGCGATCGCTACCCCAGCCCTGTGCCGTCAATTTACCCACCCCACCAGTGGTTTTTTGGTTTTTTTGGGGATAATTGTAACGAAATATTACAAGTTTGACGTTATAGCAGCATAACTGCTTGACATCTCAAAAAATACCCGCTATGTTGTCATACATACCCGGGTACACAAGTTCACTGTCCTATGCAAAGTAAGCAAAAGGTAACACTCTATATTCCACCTCAACTGCATCGCCAACTCAAAATCAAGGCAGCAGTTGAATCGGAACCAATGTCCGCTCTAGCTGAAAAAGCTCTTGTCTTCTATCTCACCCACCCAGAAATCGTAGATGAGTTAGAAGGACTACGCGGACATAGCCACAAGGTTTATGCCTGTCCCGAGTGTGCCAGTTCTGTGGTCATAGACCAAGGCGAATTGGTATCACTCAAGAACCAACCCACTGTACTGTCGGACGAAGAAATTTCGGTTACGCAAGTGCGAGAAGTGGGTCCAACCACTGCCCACACAGGGGAAGAAGAACTCGTTCCCTGTTGAGGAAGTCAAAAAACCTAGCTTCGATGATAGTGCGATGTCGTGCTCACAATCGGATATGGGGAAACACCATTAGTAAACGTTGTACCGTCTCTACCCTGGATCGAGGACTATGCAAGAAGAACTTAGTATCCTAATTGAAGCTCGATATCCTCTGATCTACCTCGTGACTTTCGAGGAGGAGCGGTCTGAGCAGGCGATCGCCACCATTGCACAGAACTCGAAGCGCCAGCGGGAAGTATACGTTTGGACAGTAACAAGGGGACTGACCCAATACAGCAAGGATCAAGCCCGTAACACAGTACAGTCTAACACGGTATCACCGCAATCGGCGATCGAATGGGTAATTCGGCACAGAGAGCCAAATGCTAGTGGCAGTATTTACATCTTTAAGGACTTGCACCCCTTTAAGGATTCTCCAGAAGTAACCCGGTGTTTACGCGATGCGATCGCTAACTTCAAAAACACAAACAAGACAATCATCTTGATGTCTCCAGTGCAAGAAGTACCTATCGAGCTAGAAAAGGAAGTAGTGGTCCTTGACTTCCCCCTACCGGACATGACAGAACTCAATCAGGTACTGTCTGCCCAACTTGAGCAGAGCCGTTCTAAGCGCATCAACACGGAAACCAGGGAAAAACTCCTGAAAGCTACCCTAGGTTTAACAAAAGATGAAGCTGAGAAAGTTTACCGCAAAGCCCATGTAACTGCAGGTAAGCTAACTGATAAAGAGGTTGAAATTGTTCTGTCTGAGAAAAAACAACTCATTCGGCGCAATGGCATCCTAGAGTTCATAGATGTTGATGAAACCATTGATGCCGTTGGGGGCTTAGAAGAGCTGAAACACTGGTTACAGCAGCGTTCTAATGCCTTTACCGAACGAGCCAGAGAGTATGGTCTACCCCAACCCAAAGGGATGCTAATTTTGGGAATTCCCGGTTGTGGAAAATCCCTGATAGCTAAAACTACATCTAGGCTGTGGGGTTTACCCCTGTTGCGATTAGATATGGGTCGGGTCTACGATGGCTCTATGGTAGGGCGATCGGAAGCCAACCTTCGTAACGCCCTCAAAACGGCAGAATCCATTTCTCCAGCCATCCTATTCATCGATGAATTAGACAAATCCTTTGCCGGAGGCAGTGGCTCTGCTGATTCAGACGGTGGCACATCTAGCCGCATCTTTGGTTCATTCCTAACCTGGATGCAAGAGAAAGAATCCCCCGTGTTCGTTATGGCAACCGCCAACCGAGTCGAAAGGCTTCCCGGTGAGTTCCTCAGAAAAGGACGATTTGACGAAATCTTTTTTGTAGACTTACCCACCAAGGAAGAACGACAAGCTATTTTTAAGATTCACCTCTCCAAACGTCGCTCAGATATTGATCGCTTTGATATCGATCAGCTCTCTACCATATCTGAAGGCTTCTCAGGAGCGGAAATTGAGCAAGCCTTAGTCGCTGCCATGTATGAGGCATTTGCTCAGGATCGCGAGTTTACGCAGCTTGACATTATCGCCGCCATTAAGGCAACCCTACCCCTGTCAAAAACGATGAAGGAACAGGTCACAGCGCTACGAGACTGGGCCAGACAGCGGGCGCGACCGGCTGCGTCCTCCGTCGCTGAATATCAGCGCATGGAGTTCTAACAGGCTTTCTCCTGGTCCAAACAGGAGTAAAGGCTAGCATATTCGCTAGCAGTTTCTATCACAATCGTCTTTGCATCCCACGAAGAGCGATTACAGTTCAAATCAAAACCGTTGTTGTTTCGTTTTTAGTTCCACTAGGAGGATACCTAAATGTCTCACTTTAGCACACTGCGTACCAAGATCACCGATGCCGAAATCCTGAAATCTTCTCTGCGTGATCTGGGTATCTCTGTGAATTCCAACGCTGACGTTCGCGGTTACAACGGCCAGCGCGTCCGTGCCGACTTGGTTGCCGTCCTTGATGGCGAGTATGACCTGGGTTGGTCTCGCAATAGCGATGGAAGCTACGATTTGATCGCTGACCTGTGGGGTGTTGCTAAAAAACACAACCAAACTGAGTTGATCAACTCTATCAATCAAAAATACGCCGTTAACAAGACTTTGGCTGATGTTAAACAGCGTGGTCTCCAAGGCGCAAACGTCAAACTGGTTGTTCAAAAATAGAATCTCTGAGCGTTCCCAAGCTGGCGGGTTAACCATAATGACGGGTTAGCCCGTTTTTTGTGTGGCTAGTTAATTTAACCATGGAAACAGCCCTGACCATGCTACCATCTTGGTTTTGGGCGGGTTTATTAACATCAACGGGGTGATTATCCCATTGACTTCATGGCTTTATATGGTCCAAATCAGCTATTAAATGAAAAGGGATGAACGAGCTATAATTGAACGTCAGCAGACGGAAATGGCAGAGGGAGTATTTGAAAACTTGACAACGGTTTGATTTGGGGATATCGACCGGATACTCGTGAACACCCGAGCCGGTTGGCTAGATTCGTCGCGATCACCCATTCTTGATTAGCCCTAGCTCCAGGGTAGAATCTGGTAGGTAATGGTAAAAAAAGAAACATAGCCATGGAACTTCACTTAGAATCAACCTTTCATTTATCAAACCTGGATCTTTCTTATTCTAAATTAGATGATTTGCAAGTTACCCGAATCGATACTACTGTCAAAATTGACGGTAGTATCGATTTATCAAAAGAAGAATTAGAGGAAAGATGGGCATCGGGAGATTACCCGGAACCCATTGAGATTGGCAGAATGCAAGCCCATCGGTTCGATTTATATTACAATCAAGGAGAGGTCGTAATTGTCGCCGATTGTATGAACTCGGACTTGTCATACTTTGCATCGTTCTTTCTCTTAGAGGAAGGTCAGGATGCCATAGAATATAGTCGCTACTTGTTCTACATAAATAGCGTTTTCATTGAACCCAAGTACCGGGGCATGGATTACGGCTTGCAGGCATTGGCGATGTTTTTACAGGGTTTCGCCTGGGGGGAAGTTGTGGGTTGCCATCCAGTTCCTACTAACGACTTATCCGGCAAATATCCCAAACAGAAAGGGCAGTCACTGCTACGAAAATATTGGTCAAAAGTTGGATTTGAATCCTACAGCGAAAAGCATAATATTCTCTGGACTTCAGAATGGGAGATGCCTCGTTGGTTAAAACGTAAAATTTTTGAAGAAGAGAAATGGTATTGAATACCAGCTTGTGGGCGCTGACAACGACGCGATAAAACTGCACTAAAAACAACAATTATTGTCAACATAACAGATGAAAAAGGTTGTATTTTGGGATATTGACGGGACGCTTTTAAACACTAAAGGGGCGGGGCGGCTGTCGATGGAGGTAGCGATCGCAGAACTGACAGGCGATCGCACGGATTTGTCAGCTTTGAATATGGCGGGATTGACAGATTGGGATATTTGCAGCAGGATTTTAGAAAAGTGCAATCTTGAACCGACGGCGGAAAATATCGAACAACTTCAGAAACTCTACATTAAACATCTCCCCGAAATGTTGCTGCGATGTCGGGGATATGTGTTGGCGGGAGTGCGGGAAATTTTGGAGAATTTGCAACAGCGCACGGATGTTTTATCTTTGGTTTTAACCGGAAATATGGAAGCCGGGGGAAGGGCTAAATTGGCTCACTATGGTCTGGATTCATA
>NZ_JARPLC010000103.1:0-17628 GCF_032350395.1 Limnospira sp. PMC 289.06 | reverse complement strand
CGATAATTCCCTCCTGACGCACCATAGAGGCTATATAAATCCCAGGGGATAATTCCCTCCTGACGCACCATAGAGGCTATATTGATTATTTGGAAGTGCTGACTGTTGAGGGTTCTTTGGTCAAGAACAATTCCCGGATTTGTTCAGCAATTTGGGAACTTGTCAGACCCAGATCAACTTTAGATTGATCAGGTGTAGCATGATCCACCAATTGGTCAGGAATGCCGAACCGCTTAACAGGTACTAAAACATCATGATCTAGTAGTGCTTCGGCTACTGCGGAACCAAAACCTCCCATGATGCAACCTTCTTCGAGGGTGACGACTTTACCGATTTTTTGGGCTAAGGGTACAATCAGCTCTGTGTCTAGGGGTTTGACAAATCTGGCATTAACCACAGTTGCATCAATGCCGTGTTCACTGAGAATCTCAGCTACCTGCATAGCGCTGTGAACCATTGTGCCATAGCCGAGTAGTAGGATATCATCACCTTGGCGGAGGATTTCACCTTTACCGATCGCAATAGGTTCCCAGCCTTCTTCCATAAGGGGAACCCCATGACCGGAACCACGGGGGTAGCGCATAGCGATCGCCCCAGAATTGTGATTAATACCAGTTACCAGCATTCGCTGTAATTCGGCTTCATCTTTAGGAGCCATAATTGTCATATTCGGGAGACAGCGCAGATAAGCGATATCATACATTCCCTGGTGAGTGGGACCATCTACCCCAACAATACCGGCGCGGTCCAAACAGAAGAAAACCGGCAACTTTTGGATACAGACATCATGGATAATCTGATCATAGGCTCGTTGTAGGAAAGTCGAGTAAATCGCCACCACCGGACGCATTCCCTCACAGGCTAAACCCGCCGCCAGAGTAACCGCGTGTTGTTCAGCAATACCCACATCAATATATTGTTGGGGGAGTTTAGCTTGTAGTTTATCCAAACCTGTGCCTGTTGCCATGGCGGCGGTGATACCCAAAATTTTAGGGTTATCTTCGGCCAGCTTAATTAAGGTATCTGCAAATACTTTAGAATAACTGGGAGGCTTGGGTTTGTTGGAGGGAATAGCTTTCCCGGTGGCGAGGTTAAAGGGTGATTGAGCGTGATAGCCTACTTGGTCTTTTTCAGCGATCGCATAACCCTTACCCTTAACTGTCGAGACATGAACCATAACCGGGCCTTTAATTTCATGGGCTTGTTGGAAAGTCTCGATCAAATCCTCCAAGTTGTGACCATCCACAGGTCCGATATAGGTAAAACCCAACTCCTCAATAATAGCCCCCAATTTCGGCACAGCTAACCGTTTCATCCCTTCTTTAAGGCGTTCCATCTCCGGGGTAAAATTCTCACCGACAAAGGGAATTTGTTTAAACTGTTCCCGCAGATTATCTTTCAAAAATTGCACCGGCGGGCTCAGGCGCATTTTATTCAAATAACGGGGAATCGCGCCCACATTGGGGGAAATCGACATTTCGTTATCATTGAGAACCACCATCAAATTAGTGTTAGGTAGATGACCCGCGTGGTTAATAGCTTCCAAAGCCATCCCCCCTGTCATCGCCCCATCACCAATAATTGCCACCACCTTATAGTTATCGCCCTGCATATCCCTAGCCAAAGCCATCCCCAAGGCGGCTGAGATGCTTGTAGAGGCGTGTCCGGCTCCAAAATGGTCAAAACGACTCTCGCACCGTTTTAGGTAGCCTGCGACCCCATCTTTTTGGCGCAGAGTATTAAAATTGTTGTAGCGTCCAGTAATCATTTTATGGGGATAGGCTTGGTGTCCGACATCCCAAATGACTTTATCTCGGTCTAGGTCTAGGGTTTGGTAAAGTCCTAGGGTTAGTTCGACCACTCCCAAACCTGGTCCCAAATGACCTCCAGTAGCTGCTACGGTTTCTAGGTGCTTTTCACGGATTTGTTGAGCCACTTCTTCCAATTCATGGATAGACAAACCGTGGAGTTGATTGGGATGGGTCAGTTCACTTAGATGCATAGTTGAAAATACTGATCCTAAAAATAAATTAACAATCGGACTTGTCTGAACATGATAGCCCAGTCTTGACGTTGATGCTGAACTTTAGTAGTAGTCGGGGGGGGTTATGGGGACTGGTGCAAATAGAGTCCCGCGCGGGAACCCACCCACACCAGCGGTGAGAGTAGGGGGGATTGTTTTTGGCTCGGTAATTTTTTCGGCTTAAATGCTGTTAGTATGGCTGTGGAGTCATTGCCAGGGAAACCACCTCACCCTAAGCCTTTCCCAGAAGCTGAGGGAGTTTCTGTATCGATCGCCAATTCTTGATGAGTTTGTGGCTCGCCAACAGGCATATTTTCGATTTCCCAGACTTTCAGGAGAATCAGATATTCATAAAAGGCTTGTAGAGTACACCAGGCGAGTCCAGGCTGACCGTCGAGGAAGCCTCCCAGGATAAAATACATATAGACAAACCGGATTAGGGGTCGAAATGGTAGGCGCAGGGATAAATCTTTCAAGGCGTGTCGCCTTTCGACCTCTGTTTTGCCCCAAAATAGGTGATTCCAGTTTACTGTACCCGATCGCAATTGTTTAACAGTTTCGTGGGCTTCATCTGTAGAATAACGGTTGTGCTTTTCTATCCATCGCGCCATGCCTTTACTGTTGGTATAGTGAGGATAGGTTTCTTTGAGGAAGCTGGTAGGACCGTCACAGACTTCTCTCTCGGTGTGACCATAATCGGTAAACCAGACGCGCTGCTTATCAAATAGACGCATCTGATAGCGGGGGTATTGGGTGCTGCGGCGAATCCAGCGCCCCATAAACATGACCCTTTCCGCTGCATAATAACCTATATAGCCGTCGGTATTTTGGGTTTGCTGTTGACACTCGGCGAATAGTTCGGGGGTCATGCGTTCATCGGATTCGAGAATATAGGCCCACTGATATTTAGTGGTTACTTCCTGCAGCATCCAAGTCCGTTGGCGACCGTGACTTTCAAACTTATGTTGAAGTACGCGGACGGGGTACTGTTGAGCAATTTCTACGGTGCGATCGCTACTAAAGGAATCGACTACAATTATATCATCACATTGACTGGCTGACTCAATACAGGCGGCAATATCAATTTCATCATTGCAAGTCAGAATATATATCGAAAACATTAGCTTCAGTGTTTTAGGGATATAAATTGGCAAAAAAAAGGAATATTTGATGCACCATAAATTTCGCTCATCGGTGAGACAAAAAAGGTGGCTCCATGCAGTTAAATACACCTAGGATTGGGTTTAATTTACATCCTTTGGAGCCATAATTATCTCGCGGTCAGCTATTTTATCCAGGGTTAGAAGATGGTTTACGACGACCTTTATTTAAGAGACCCAAACCTTTTAAACCAGTCCAGCCCAAGGCTATATAACCGATCGCCAATAGCAAACTACTCATCCCAGTTTGGAGGCTAGATTTGAGCGATCGCGTTTTGGCTTCATCCTCTAGTTCTTGTTGGCGTTGACGAATTTGGGTGAGTAACTGCACAGGTAGGGAGTCGGCTTGTTGTTCCAAGAACTCATCAAGGACGGCTGGATTAGTTCTAGCTTCCTCAAGAACTTGTAGAATTTGTGGGGGAAGATTTCCTTCCGCAATCACCTGATTTAATTGTTCCTCGTCTTGTATTAAGCCAGTTAACTGGGCTCGGAGTTGCACTTTTCGCTGTTCAATCTCCTGTTGAAATTGCTGACTTCCTAACTGGCTTTCCAGTTGAGTTTCTGCTTGCGCGGCTTGCTGACTAATCTCTGATAAAGCATCTCGGCGAGCCAAACGGGTATTATTAAGGTGCATGGGAAAAATCAGCAGGTACAGCAACCCGAATAAGCTGGCGAGGATACCAACCCACAATCTTAGGTCGGCGATATTGTTACGAGATTTGGGAGCATTTCCGAGGACACTATCCATCCAATACCCCATTAAAACGAGAGCCATTCCTACCAGGGGAACTACGCCTCGGTCAACTAAGCTGCTAGCAGTTTGGATTAACCAACCTCTATCGGTTAGGTTGGGGGGGAATAATAGGACTAAATAATCGACTAGGGCTGACAGAATCAGGATTAGCCCAACTAATTTGATGCTAGAAGAGGCTTGGAAGGAAAATTGACGGTTTGTTGTTGATGTCATAGGACGGTTAAGGATACTCTAAGTTTGTCTACAGCCAAGATAACAGTTCCGGCTAGTATGTAACTACTGTCATATTTGCCAAGATGGGGGAATTGTTTATTGATTAGCTGCGGTTGAGTAGTGGTTAATGATATCAAAGAAAGGAGAGACAATCATGATTGAGGGCGTTTATTCTGTGGAAGAACTACGGGAGGCGATCGCCTATAACCCTGAGCAATGGCGACCTCTAGTTTTTAGCAATGGCTGTTTTGACTTGATTCATGCTGGACATATTCGCTACCTGACCCAAGCCAAAAGTTTAGGGCGATCGCTGGTGGTCGGTCTCAATAGCGATCGATCTGTTCGCCTGATTAAACCCCACTCGGCTGGATATCCTCCCCGTCCTATTATACCAGAATTACAGCGAGCCGAAGTTCTCAGCCACTTAAAACCCGTAGATGCAGTGGTGATTTTTCCAGAAAGCACTGCTAGGGCGATTATTGAACAGTTACAACCTGATATCTATGTTAAGGGTGGTGATTACACCATTGACACCCTACCGGAAGCGCCCACGGTTCAAAGCTATGGCGGCAAGATTGTCCTAATTGCCGTGGAAATGCCTACTTCTACCAGTGGGATTATTAATCGGATTTTGCACCATCATACCCCACCCAATTTGGGGATGAATCCCTAACTCTAGGGTCGCAAAAGGTGATGGCTATTAACTACGCCATTGACCACTGGCGGACCTCTATCAACTTCGACCCTGAGAAAATCAACACACCAGTTAGCTTTCCCTCCCCTGGCGCTTAATTGGTAGGGTCTGACACAGTAACACAACCAACCCAGTGGAATCGCTCGGATTTCGTTTCCGTCCCCTGGCGCTTAATTGGTAGGGTCTGACCTGGGAGAATATGGCGCTTACCAGTGGGGAGTCTTCCCCCTGTTTCCGTCCCCTGGCGCTTAATTGGTAGGGTCTGACTTCAAATCCAAAAAAGCACTCTAAGACGACATTCGATAAGTTTCCGTCCCCTTGCGGGGAATTGTTAGGGTCTGACCTCAGCGGGTATCACAGGAAAAGGGCACTAGAGAATTGCGATCGTTTCCGTCCCCTGGCGCTTAATTGGTAGGGTCTGACCGAGGAAGCGCTAACAGACTGTGATGTAGTCTGGTTAAAGTTTCCGTCCCCTTGCGGGGAATTGGTAGGGTCTGACATCCATCAGTAAACACAAGCAATAACACAACAAATGGTTTCCGTCCCCTTGCGGGGAATTGGTAGGGTCTGACCCTGACCCTGGCGCTCCCGTCAGTGGGGCACAGCTCGAGGAATTCGAGGTTTCCGTCCCCTTGCGGGGAATTGGTAGGGTCTGACTCTTGAGTGGCACGGTATGTTATACATACTTAAAGACCACTTGTTTCCGTCCCCTTGCGGGGAATTGGTAGGGTCTGACACGGCGGTTAAAAGCCGCCCCGTCAACGTAGACGTGGCGTTTCCGTCCCCTTGCGGGGAATTGGTAGGGTCTGACTCTCTAGCCCATCAGGAATGACAGGTGCTTGGCACCTATTGCAGGAAGTTTCCGTCCCCTTGCGGGGAATTGGTAGGGTCTGACAGCGGATTAGGACACTGTTTAACTCAATCACGGGTAGTTTCCGTCCCCTTGCGGGGAATTGGTAGGGTCTGACAACAGAAACGGTTGCTGTTGAAAGCAATCACCAAAAAAATGCAGTTTCCGTCCCCTTGCGGGGAATTGGTAGGGTCTGACTCATTAGCCAAGGGCTGTTGTTGCTGAGTGTCGGCTTTTTAGGGCTAACGTTTCCGTCCCCTTGCGGGGAATTGGTAGGGTCTGACATGGGTCATGAAAATGGCTATCCCCGAACAAGCGGACGTTATCGTTTCCGTCCCCTTGCGGGGAATTGGTAGGGTCTGACCGTTACAAACAGCCCCGCCTCTCGGCTGAGGCGATGGAAGTTAAAGTTTCCGTCCCCTTGCGGGGAATTGGTAGGGTCTGACAAGATATATTAAAAAGGACTTCAACTCAATCAATAAATTCAGAGTTTCCGTCCCCTTGCGGGGAATTGGTAGGGTCTGACCGGGCGGTCGGTGACCGACGCCATGCTCGGCGGAGAAATCGAGCGGGTTTCCGTCCCCTTGCGGGGAATTGGTAGGGTCTGACGGACGGGGAACCTGACCCGGTCAGGGAACTCTTAGACGACGAAAGTTTCCGTCCCCTTGCGGGGAATTGGTAGGGTCTGACCTCGTCTCTCGGGACAGAGGTGGTCCTCGCCCGACTCAACTGTTTCCGTCCCCTTGCGGGGAATTGGTAGGGTCTGACCCCGGTCAAAAACTTATTTGCGATACTACACATATAGCTCTGTTTCCGTCCCCTTGCGGGGAATTGGTAGGGTCTGACCTGGCTGAATTAAGCCACAAACATAAGCGCGCGATTGAGTTTCCGTCCCCTTGCGGGGAATTGGTAGGGTCTGACCGCTACAACTAAAACTAAGACGGCAATCACTCACACACCTAAGCCTCGTTTCCGTCCCCTTGCGGGGAATTGGTAGGGTCTGACTATCGGGATTGCTCAGAGTTCGAGGCATCTATCCGAGCTTATTGTTTCCGTCCCCTTGCGGGGAATTGGTAGGGTCTGACCTGGAGTCCCTCAACCCTGTCTGCTAAAATCCATTCATTTAAGTTTCCGTCCCCTTGCGGGGAATTGGTAGGGTCTGACTGCGCTAGTTGTTCATTTAGTTTCGAGATGGTTGACTGAGTAGCTGTTTCCGTCCCCTTGCGGGGAATTGGTAGGGTCTGACCCTCATCCGAGGACACAAGGAGATTGAAGACTGGCTGGAAAGTTTCCGTCCCCTTGCGGGGAATTGGTAGGGTCTGACCGCAAGTATTGCGAAAACATTAACCGAGGCATCTCGGAGGAGTTTCCGTCCCCTTGCGGGGAATTGGTAGGGTCTGACCTTGGCGAAAAGAACAAATAACAGAAGAGTTTTAGTTTCAAGTTTCCGTCCCCTTGCGGGGAATTGGTAGGGTCTGACATTGTTTTAACTTGCGTGGGAATCAACGCACGTCTGGTGAGGTTTCCGTCCCCTTGCGGGGAATTGGTAGGGTCTGACTTGCGGCAAAATTGAAGACAAGCCGCGCCATGCGGACGTTTCCGTCCCCTTGCGGGGAATTGGTAGGGTCTGACTGGAAAGCCACCGCTGATGATGTCGATTTTTCCTCTCCACGGCGTTTCCGTCCCCTTGCGGGGAATTGGTAGGGTCTGACTCGAAGACTTACGCAATGGGGCGGCTGGCCCCCTAAAGCCATTGTTTCCGTCCCCTTGCGGGGAATTGGTAGGGTCTGACTCTTTCCTTCCGATATTGTTGGTTTTAAATCTAAATGTTTAGTTTCCGTCCCCTTGCGGGGAATTGGTAGGGTCTGACTAATAATAATAATAATAATAATAATAATTAAGTGTTTCCGTCCCCTTGCGGGGAATTGGTAGGGTCTGACACATCAAGTTCTCCAAAGAGGATATTGATGCCTGGATCGAAGGTTTCCGTCCCCTTGCGGGGAATTGGTAGGGTCTGACATGATGTTGTCCGGTTTTAACCAGCCAGGCTTCGATTTCGCAGGGGTGTTTCCGTCCCCTTGCGGGGAATTGGTAGGGTCTGACCCTGAACTGGATTTGCTAGACGATGACGAAATTTGTGCGTTGCGGTTTCCGTCCCCTTGCGGGGAATTGGTAGGGTCTGACCCTATACCTTTGGAAACCTTACAGTATGCGGTTTTCAAGGTACGATCGCGCGAGAGCACGTAGAAGGTGCTTAACAAAACTTTACAGCCCTTTTTTGGGGGAGCAAATTCCTTTGTTTTCGCTGGATATATATTATCAGCCATAGTGCCAGACTGTCAACCCCCAAAAACAAAAACTTTTCTTTTTCTAGCTCAAATTTACCTGAACTAGCCCAGGATTGCCAGTCGCGCGAGGTTATGAGAATCTGTCATATAACTTTATAAAGTCCCAAACACTCACCCAGAAAGGAATCCATCGGTTAGGGAGGGTCGATCGCCTTAAAAAGCCCCAATAATTATGAGAATCAACCCACCGACTCATTCCCTGGGGCAGGGGAGAGACCTTCAAGCCCACCTAACCCTGGAAGATAACCAAAGTCCACCCCAAGAAATTTCAGCAATTGTCAACATTTTGGCATCCCCAGATTGTCCGTCAGCGGTGAACTGAGTCCAATGCACCTGTACAATGGTGAATTAATCACCTTTTTATATTATTGGGCCAAACCAGCCCAGTTAGTTTTCCGCCGCCAGTTAACCCTAGGCGGTTTCCAAGCTACCGGAGATATTGAATGACTGATTTGATCGCCTCCTCCGAACAAGACTTATCAATGGACTTAAATCAACTGCGCTCACAACTCAACAGCGACAGCCAGACCCAGCAGTTAAAGGCGATCGCCTCATTAGTGACCCAGGGGGAACTCGGTTTAGATATACTGATAGAATTCTTAACCAACCAGCAGACCCAAACTCCCACCCCCGTCAGTGGTCAAGTCTATCAAGCACTGTATACAGCCAACCTCCCCAAAACCAAAGAGTTTTTGGAAACCCATTTTCCCACCGGAGTAGTCCCCCTAAACTCACTCGTAGGAGCAGATTATTTTCCCCTCCAACAGGAATTAGCACAGCAAAACTTCCAAGCCGCCGACCTGCTGACCCTCAGAAACCTGTGTGAATTAGCCGGGAGTGCTGCAGTTAAACGAAACTGGCTATATTTTTCGGAAGTCGATCGCTTTCCTGTCGCTGACTTACAAACCATCGATACCCTGTGGCGAGTCCATTCCCAGGGTCAATTTGGCTATACAGTCCAGCGGGAAATTTGGTTAGGTGTCGGCAAAAATTGGGATAAATTGTGGCAGAAAATTGGCTGGAGAAGCGATCGGACTTGGACTCGCTATCCCCAAGGCTTCACCTGGGATCTAAGCGCTCCCAGGGGACACCTACCCTTATCCAATCAATTACGCGGTAGAAGAGTCATTGAGGCTCTGTTAAATCATCCCGCCTTCGACAAGTAGGAAAACACTTCCCAGCCCTAATAGTTTCCTAGGCTGAAAAAGTCCTCGTCCCTAGAGGGCGGGGTCTGCCTACCCTCACCATCGTGGTATATTAAAACGGAAACAATGTTATTGTAGAGCCAGGTCTTCCCCTATCCAAAACATAAATCTATGGTTGGTTTCCTCAAAGGTATTTTTTCGAGCCGTAAGCCGGGAATGGGTATTGAACTAGCCACCGAGCGAATTAGTATTGTCGAAGTGCGGAAAAAAGGCGATAAGTTCAAGTTGTTAACCCTAGCGACAGCCGAAGTTCCCGAAAATGTCGTGCAGGATGGTCAAATAGTTGATACTCCTACCATGTCGGAGTTAATCGAGTCCACATTGCAGGACAATAACATCAAAACCAAAAACGTCGCCACCGCTATTCCGGGAAGGGAAGCTGTAACTCGTTTAATTCCGGTTCCCGCCGAGTTAAATGAGGAGGAACTCAAAGATTATATGAACGCCGAAGCCGGTTTATATCTACCTTTTCCTAGGGAAGAAGCTGATGTAGACTACCAGAAACTCGGCACATTTGTTGATGAAGATGGCATCGAGAAAGTACAGGTTTTGTTAGTCGCTACCCGTAAGGATATCACCAATACTTACATAGAAACCTTTGAACAAGCCGGGTTACAAATAGACGTTTTAGAAATCAGTAACTTTTCCCTAATTCGGACTATGAAAAGTCAGTTAGAACACTTTAGTTCTAACGAGGCGGCTATTTTGGCCGACATCGAATTTGATAGCACAGAATTAGTGATTGTTGTCAATGGGGTTCCCCAATTTACCCGCACCATTCCCATTGGTTTGTATCAGGTGCAAACCGCCCTCAGTAGCGCCATGAACCTACCTCCGTCTCGGGATGTTCAGGAATTGCAGGCCATGACCCTCCCGGTAACTGATACAATGGGAGCATTGAACGAACCCAATCCGGGAGTTAATGCCATAATTAAAGTATTAGCAGAGTTGGCCGACGAACTACGTCGCTCTATTGACTTCTATATTAATCAAAATGATGGTTTGGAAATCGCTCAGTTACTTCTGGCGGGTCCTGGGGCGGCGATCGGACAACTTGATGAGTTCTTCATGCAGCGCCTAGCTATGCCAGCCACCCAGGTTGACCCCATAGAAGCCCTCAATATATCTACCGAGGGTAAGGAAATTCCTCCAGAACAACGTGCTAGTTTAGGAGTGGCATTAGGTTTAGGACTGCGTGTCACCTAATCGGGGAACTCTCCCCCGTTCCCAAATATCCATAGAAATCTTACCAGAGGGTTTGTGATTATGTACAGCCTTGATATTAATTTTCTTAACGATCGCCCAGACTATAAGCCCGCAGACCGAAAGCCCCAAAGTCGGCAGAAAGGGAAACCCGTTGACCAAACACCCATTTTAATCGGACTTGGGGTGGCTATGGGACTCAATGCCTTGATGGCCGGGGGTTGGTTCGTTTTAAATCGACAAAATGCCACCCTTTCCAGAGAAGTGGATGCTTTAGAGTTGCAACTAGGCGAGAAAAATGTGCAAGTCGAAGCCCTCGATCACGTTTATGCTGAAGCCAGACAGACCAATGAGGAAGCCGATGCTTTGGCTTTGGTATTCAACGAGATTAAGCCCTGGTCAGCTTTAAGTCAAGAAATGGCTGAGATTATGCAAATTGCTGGGGTGAGAATTACTAACGTCCGACAAACTGAACCCACCGCTGAAGCGGGCGCAGCCTCTGGGGAAGAGGGACAGGCGGCGGCTAGACAAACCGCACAGGTGACCATTGAGGGGAATGCTGGATCTTTTGGACAGCTTAATGATTTTATGCTGTTGGTAAATCAGTCGCCTTTCTTTGATGACAGCAAAACCCGGTTGGTTTCTGCTAGATTGCACGATAACCCCACCCGTTTAGTGGTGGCTGATGGTTCTTCAGTGCCTGGGGGTCTGCCAGATTTACAGCCCATAGTCCAGTTTAACATAGAAACCCGTCTGAGTTCTGCCAGCGCTTCGGAACTGTTACCTCTATTAAAAGCTAATGATGCGGTGGGCTTGGTCAACAGAATTCAAACCCTCACAGAACAAGGGGTGATTAGGCCCTAGGCTTTCTTGGATCAGTTATGATGTCAATAATAACGGAGGATTTGGAAAATGGTAGCAGCAAATGAGTATCTTCTCGATCCTGATGAAGATGAGGAGGAGGGTTCGTCTGGCCCAGTGATATTGGGTTTGGCTATTACTTCTAAGGTCATTGGTATTGCGATTGGAGCCGTAGGAGCAATTTTGTTTGGGGCTGGTGTGTTTTACCTGGCTTTTCCGGCTTGGGAAGAACAGCAAATGCTGAATTCTTCTATTCAAACTAAGCAAAGGGAAATTGAACAGCAAAACGAGAAGTTGCAGCAGCAAGAAGAAGCTGAGAGACAACTAGCCGAGGCTAAACAGCGACGGGCTAGTGTAACGGCTTTGTTTGCTGATGAGGCTAATCTGCAAACCTTGATGTTTGATGTTAATGAACAATTAAATCAAATTAATGGGGGGATTTTGGATGAAGATCTAAAAGCGCGTTTGATTAGGTTTCAACCCCTAAATGATGGACCTGTACTGGTGGCTGATGGTTCTCTCGGTTCCCAAGTTAATAATAAACTGAGACGACAAGAGTACGAGGTGGAGTTGGAAGGGAGTTTTGAGCAAATCCGCAGATTTCTGATTTCTCTCGAGAGAATGCAGCCTATGTTGGTGGTCAGAGATTTTAGTTCTCAGTTGCTCGATCGCGCGCCAGAATTGAAGGGGGAAATTCGCCAGGGTCGCTTTGTTCCCATAGATGACCAGCCGCAACGCCGCCTCAGAAGCACGTTTAAGTTACACGCCTTAATGCCTTTGAGTGACCAGCAGCGTGAGGAAAAACAGCAAGCAGGTCAGGAAGCTGAAAAAAAATAATGCTCTGGTTCACAGATAATGGAGCGATCGCCTCATAACCCCTAATTAATGGCGATCGCTCATTTTTTTGCGGAAGGGGGGTTAGACCGCAACTGTATCACTAATCGACGGGGAGGGTAAACGGGAACGCTTAATCTACTGCCTCTGTAATATGACCCCCTCGCAGCGACTCAAAACCGTCAAGTTAGCAATCAGGATTATGGGACTAAGCAGGATGTTTATGCCCAGAGTGATTTTCAAACTACTAAAGCGATCGCTGAACATTATGATACCTGGAATGAACATAAAATTAAGTTTAGGCAAAAGCGATTAGCTGTCATAGCTGCTGGTATCTGACGCATTGAAAATATCAGCCTGGAAATATAACTCAGACCATCCGCCGCCATAAATCACCATCGGCAAACTATGTCAAGAGCTTGTCTCATGTTGATATCAGGTCGAACTGAGCAATTTTCCTGAGTGGGTCGGCAATAACGATGGTTTATAACTTGGTTGTTAGATGAAAGGCTAACAGTTTGGGTGACAAGCACACGCTCGGATCTGTTGCAGTCTACTGTAACTTCGGATATTTTTATTGAATTATTAAAGAACTTTTCTCTCGTGTAAAATGAGACATAATTACTTCGGGAATCGATATAAATCAAACTTAATGTCGAGTTAATAGGCTGCCAAGATTTCTCAAGAATAGTCCACCTAGTTCGCAAATCTAATGCATTAACTGCTGGTGCAGAGATCGTAACATAAGACGCGGCGAGTAACCCGGCAATAGACTTTTTAATCATGATCAAGTATCCTCATGGTATTGATGATCACTACAAGCTGATTATAACCCCAGTCGCCCAAAGAGGGCGAGGTCTTAGACCCAATTTTTTGATAATGGAGCGATCGCCTCATAACCCCTAATTAATGGCGATCGCTCATTTTTTTGCGGAAGGGGGTTGACAAAATCGCTAAAATGTGATAGGTTGCCGTGGTAAAACATCCGTGCATCCGTGGCTGTAGATAATTTCCTATTGTCCTGTTGTCGCGGATCAACTATGATTTTTCCAGGCCTAAGCAAACATAATATATAAACCCATAGCAACGGTTGCTTTCCAACTTTTAGGAGGAAATGTGAGAGATATTTTAGGATTTGGTGGAGGAGTAATGGGGGGAGTTGCAGCAGCCATGGTTGTGGCTGTCGCTCCCGCCCTAGCGTTTACTGTTGTCCGGGATATTCAATTATTCCAAGCCGACAACGGGGAGATTAACCTGGTGCTGGTAACAGACGGCGGCGAACGTCCAGCGGTGTTTGTGATTCGGCGGGGTAATGATTTTGTCGCCGATATTACTAACGCTCAATTGAGTTCTGCGAATGGGTCATTTCAGCAAAATAACCCGGCTCCTGGTATTGCTTCGATTGTGGTGAACCAGCTAGACCCGACCAGTATTCGGGTGATTGTGACGGGAACTAATGGCTCTCCTGAAGCGCGGATAATTCAAGGTGCGGGAGATGCTATTGCGATCGCGATCGCTCCAGAAGGGGCGATCGCCGAGGCTCCGGCTTTTGCACCGGAACAACCTGGGAACGGTACTTCTCAGGTAATGGTTCCCGACCCACCAGTTAGCATCACTGGTCAGCCTACAGCCCCTTCTCAAAACGGCAATAATGAGATTATCATGCCCGACCCGGCTTTAACTCCCCAAATGGGTCAAGCGCCATTACAGCCAAGGCGTTCCTTAGACACAGCCCCACCCTTCCAAGCCCGTGCTGTTGCGCCACCTTTAGGAGATATTGCGGTTTCTAATATCAATCCAGCCGCTGCCAATGTCAACCTGAACACCAACGAAATCATCCCCCGCCTAGTGTTGCGAGACGCATCAGTGCGGGAGGTATTATCATTGTTGGCGCGGGTTGCTGGTCTTAATGTTGCATTCAGTAACTTAGAGAAAGACCCCAACACTGGACGCTTTAGACCGGGAAATGAAGAACAGGAATTTAAAATTTCCTTGGACATTGAAAATGAACCAGTCCAGGAAGTCTTTAACTATGTCCTGCGATTAACCGGGTTACAAGCCAATCGAGTTGGTAACACGGTTTTTGTCGGTTTTGAACTGCCTGAGTCTGCCCAAAATATTATTTTGAGAACTCTAAGACTCAATCAGGCTAATGTGGAGTCTGCGGCTTCTTTTTTGGCTACTCAGGGAGCCGAAACTCAAACTATAGTAACAACGACTGAAGTTGAAGAACAAGAGAGTACAGTTGAGGGACTCAGAAGAACCAGTATAAGAACAACCACCAGCAGCGAGATTAGACCAGAAGTATCTTCTGTAGGAGTCGGACCTTTAATACTTCGAGGGTTAACAGTTTCAGCGGATAACCGCCTCAATTCTATTACTCTGGTTGGGCCTCCTGAACAAGTAGAGATCGCAACTGCTATGTTAATGCAGCTCGATCTCCGTCAACGTCAGGTGGCGGTTAATGTGAAAATCATTGACGTGAACCTGACCGGGGAAGCCACCCAGAGCAGTAGTTTCTCCTTTGGGATTAATGATACCTTCTTTGTGAATGATGGCGGGGCGGCTTCTCTCAACTTTGGTGGCATCAATCCCCCAACTCGTGGTCAGTCTACAGGTGGTGTCACCTCTCGCCCCATTATTACCAACCCCCTAAGCACTCAAGAACCATTTTTTGATCGCGATAGCACGATTAGGACTCCGTTAACGGCTCCTGGGGGTGGTATTGGCTTGAGACCGATTCGACCTGTCACCGAGAGACCGGGAGCGGTTGGGCTTTCTGAATATACACCTTTCACGAGAAACTTAACAGATGGAACTCTGAGCGCCCTTGGTAGCACTACTGTTTCCGTGTTTCCCTTCTTCCAATATCCTCGGCGGTTCCTGTCTACCTTGCAAGCTCAAATCGTCAGCGGTAGAGCCAAAATCCTCACCGACCCCACCTTGGTGGTACAAGAGGGAGAAACTGCTTCCGTGCAACTGGTACAAGAGGTATTGCAATCGACGACAACAACTTTTACAGATACTGTTGCCGGTAGCAGGGAAACCATCCAGCCTCAACTTGTAGATGTGGGCTTGATTCTGGGGGTGAATGTTGAGCGAATTGATGATAATGGCTTTATCACCATGGTAATTAACCCAGAAGTTAGTTCCCCTGGATCTCGGGTAGCAACGGGTAACGATGATTTTGTCTTACAAATCTTTCGGCGCAGGTTAAGTTCAGGAAGGATTCGTCTGCGGGACGGTCAAACTCTGATTGTCTCTGGTATTATTCAAGATCAGGAACGGACTGATGTAAGCAAGATTCCCCTGTTGGGTGACTTGCCTATCCTGGGTTCTCTGTTCCGTAGAAGCAGCACCAGCAGCGAGCGGGCTGAGGTAATTGTGTTGGTAACGCCCAGTATCCTGGATGATTCCGATCGCTCTGGGTTTGGCTACCAGAATAATTTTAGTCCCGATGCCCGCCAGATGATGCAAGGGCGTTAGGATCTGGCCGGAAAAACCCATTAACCGAAAATCCCCCACCCCTGGGGGATATTTTTATCGGCTAATATGTTAAAAAAAGTGGAAAATTCCCCTAAATCTATGACAATTTAGGGTTAAACCCTATCTATGTTGCTACAGAAACCTTAGAATAAGGCAGAAAATCGTGCAAACCATTGGGGGTAATTGATTGGCCCCCAGTTCTCAAAAGGAGAGATTGATGAATAAGGGTGAATTAATAGATGCAGTAGCCGAAAAAGCAGGTGTCACCAAAAAACAGGCTGATGCAGTGTTGAGTGCGGCCCTCGAAAGTGTTATAGATGCTGTTGCTACACAGGAAAAAGTCACCCTGGTGGGATTTGGTTCTTTTGAAGCGAGGAAACGCAAGGCGCGCGAAGGCCGTAACCCCCAGACGGGTGAAAAAATGGATATTCCAGAGACTTGGGTTCCGGCTTTCTCGGCAGGAAAGATGTTTAAGGAGAAGGTGGCTCATAAATAGTCGTCCATAACCCACCACTAATCAGGATATGGATTTAGTGGGTCTCCACGGGAGTAGATCATGAACAGACCCAGCCACGGGGGAAATTTGATGTGGGCGGCTTCGATCGCTGATTGTCCGCCATCAGAAATTGTCGATTTCTCGGCTAGTATTAATCCCCTCGGCCCTCCGTTAACGGCGATCGCCGCTTTGGCTAGTCATCAGGGGGAGATTAAAACCTATCCTCAGCCGGATTATATGGACCTGCGACAGGCTTTAAGTCGCTTCCATGGGGATGTACCCGTTGAATGGATTTTGCCCGGAAATGGGGCGGCTGAGTTGCTGACATGGGCGGGCCGGGAGTTGGCGCAAGGGTCGGCTACATATCTGCTGACTCCGGCTTTTGGGGACTATCGGCGATCGCTCAATGCTTTTAATGCTAGGGTGATCGAGTTTCCGATTAGTCTCGAAGGTGGCGATAACCTCCAATTTGATGGGTTGGGGGAATTAGACGACAGGGCGGGACTATTGCTGAATACTCCCCACAATCCTACGGGTATATTACTACGGCCAGAGTTGATTTTGCCTCTGTTGGAAAGGTTTGCTTTGGTGGTGGTTGACGAGGCTTTTATGGATTTTCTGCCACCGTCGGCACAAACTAGCTTAATTCCTATGGTGGCAGATTTTCCCAATTTGGTGATTGTGCGATCGCTGACTAAATTCTACAGTCTGCCTGGTTTAAGATTAGGATATGCGATCGCTCACCCAGACCGCCTAAATTTGTGGCGACAGTGGCGAGACCCTTGGTCTGTGAATAATTTAGCCGTGGCGGCGGGTATTGCAGTTTTAGGCGATCGGGCTTTTGAGGAAAAAACCCACCATTGGTTATCTATTAACCGCCCTAAACTCTATCAGGAATTAGGGAATATTGCCGGACTTTATCCTTATCCAGGGGTGGCTAATTTTTTGCTAGTCCGGTCTCAATGTTCTGTCACTCAGTTACAAACCAAACTACTTACAGATTATCGGATTTTGATTCGCGATTGTTTGAGTTTTCCAGAATTGGGGGACAATTATTTCCGGGTCGCCGTCCGCACCGAAGCTGAAAATCAATATCTGATTACCGCTTTAAAAAATATATTAATAATTGATAATTGATAATTAATAATTGTAGGGGCGCGCCTCTGCAGTCAACCCAACTCCCCACGACCTTCTAAATAAACCCGCCCTCTTTCTTTCTGGGTTCCGGTTGATGGTGCGTCAGAAGCGGGCTATATTAATCCTCACGAATAATTATCGGTTATGGTGCGTCAGAAATCAATTATAGCGGTTCGGTGGATTGGTGAGGTACTTTTTAAAGCCCCTCTCCCTTCTGGGAGAGGGGTTTGGGGTGAGGGCTTTACCTCATGAGTCTGAGAATCGCTATATCCGGTGAGGATTATAATTCTCGGTTATGGTGCGTCAGAAATTAATTCTCCGGTGAGAATTATAATTATCGGTTATGGTGCGTCAGAAATTAATT
>NZ_JARPLC010000102.1:0-17779 GCF_032350395.1 Limnospira sp. PMC 289.06 | reverse complement strand
CCGATGGTTCAAGCCAGACATTCGGTTTCCCTAATCATGGATGGTTGGCAGTGGTCTCGTTTCTGGTGTTAGGTTACACCTCGGAGCCTTCCGTTCCCCGCTTCAGTCCCAGGGTTGTGATTCCTGAAATTGGGGGTGGCTATCGCCGTTACCCTGATTTCCTAACTTTTACTTATCCATTTCTGGGCTTCCTATGAGGAATTTGTATAAGTTAGTTCATTTTGACCTTGGGTTCCCTGCCTTGTTTGGTATATCTCTATACCGAACGTTGGGACATATAAACAGTTATAGAGATGGTCAGGAGTGCGTTCCTTATATTCACCCAGGGGCTTGAAGTCTCTACCAGGCGGTTATTTCAGGTATCTCAACCCTATTTCATGCCTGAACGTATCGCACTTATTTAACAATTGTATTATATTTTCTAATCAATATCAAGTGTGGGCCGGGAGATGCCAAACTTTAACCAGTCGGTCAGCTCCGCCACTAGCTATGGTTTTGCCGTCAAGACTAAATGCTAGGGATAATATGTCTGCTGAATGGGCGGGGATGGTTTCTAATAATGTGCCGTCGCCCAGTTGCCAAATGTCAATTTGGCCTTTACTGTTGCCAGTAATTAACTGTTTACTATCGGGTTGAAAGGCGATCGCCAAGATATCGGCATCATCAGCCCGCAGGGTACGCCATAGCTTCCAGGTCTGGTCTTGTTGATGCCATAGACCGATGGAACCATCCCGACATCCTCCGGCTAACATTTGACCGTTAGGACTAAAAGCAACGGTTCTCACCCAGTCCGACCAGCGGGGTAGGCTTCCTAATTCTTGTCTTTGCTGTAGGTTCCACAGGCGGACGGTTTTATCCCTAGAGGCGCTGGCTAGGGTCTGACCATCAGGGGAAAAGGCGACTCCATAAATGCGATCGCTATGACCTGAGAGACTGTAGAAAGGCTTGCCTTTTTTGAGATCCCAAATTTGTATGGTTTTGTCCCGGGAGGCGCTGGCTAGAATATCTCCCTGGGGGGAAAAAGCTACCTGTTCAACAGTATCTTGATGACCAATGAGGGTATACCAGCGTTTACCTTTTTTGAGATCCCAAATTTCCACAGTCTGATCGCGACTACCACTAGCTAAAATCTCTTCCTTGGGGGAAAAGGCGATCGATGTTACCCAATTTTCATGACCAGTTAGGGTGTACCAACGTTTCCCAGTTTTCAGTCTCCAAATTTCTATAGTCATATCTTGGCTACTGCTGGCCAGTATTTCCTGATCAGGAGAGAAAGCCACACAGGTAACTTGATTACGGTGTCCTGTCAGCGTATGTAGGAGTTTCCAGCTAGGTGATGACCGCTGAGGTTGAACGCGGCTAGGTTTTGGTGGCGTGGGTGGCTGAGAAGTTCTAGCCGTGGGTGGTGGGGTGATTTGCTGAGAAGTTCTAGCTGTCCGTGGTGGCGGTGGGGGCAGTGGTGGCGGCGGTACTCTCACCGACGCAGGAGGGCTAGGGAGTGCCGTATTATGAAAGTTATTAATATTAATGTTGTGCAGAATCGTCGGGGGTAGTCCACTAGGATGCAGTGCCCTAAGTACATTCAGCGGGGAATTATAGCGCTGGGAAGGTAGGGAAGCCACCATTCTATCTAAAACTAAGCCCAGTTTATTGTTGACCGTATTTCCCTGTAAATAATCTCGCCAAACCCATTTATCTTGGTGAATATCATAGAGGTCAAAGGGCGATATTTGGGTGAGTAAATATAAGCAAGTCACCCCCAAACTATAAATATCACTAGCATATATTGCTTGACCCCTAGTTTGTTCTGGGGCGACATATTCAGGACTGCCGATAATAGTTCCTGGTCCTGATAAGTTGCTGCTTTGTACTACTTTCGCCGCCCCAAAGTCCACTAATACCAACTTACCCGATGTCGAACTATTTACTACTGTTTGAGCTTGGATAATATTGGCGGGTTTAATATCCCTATGAATGACTTTATTTTGATGTATAAATTCTAAAACTGGCAACAGTTCATCAAGTAGTTTAACGATTTGATTTTCGTTAAAAGTTCCCTGGCTAATTACTTGGTCTTCTAAGTTGGGGCCGTTGATATATTCTTGGACTAAGTATTGATTATTGTCCTGTTGAAAATGTGCCAGCAAATCTGGGATGTGGGGATGTTTTCCTAGTTCATCGAGACGTTGGGCTTCTTGGTGGAATAATTCCGCAGCTTTCCGGGTGGTTTCTACCCCTTGGGTTTGGGGGAAAAATTGCTTAATGACGCAGGGGGGATGGGAGGGTTTATCGTGATCAACTGCCAAAAATGTTTTCCCAAATCCGCCATGACCAATAGGTTTAATAGCCTGGTATCTCTCCCGTAGAAACAGTTTAGCACCACAGGTAAGGCAGAATTTAGCATCATCTGGATTTTCGGGATGGGAACATTGGGGATTGAGGCAATAACTCATGGTAGGAAATAATTACCAGGGGACTAGGTTATGGCTGTTATTCTGTTTCTAAGCGGAAGTTTTGACCATTATGATTGGTGCGGTAAAGCCAATGGCGCTGACCATCAGACACTCGGACCCGCCAGCCATCCACTAACATTTGACCACATAATTCGTCTGGCTTGGCGAGCCCTAAACAGGTATTTGGCCAAGTCTGTCTTTCGGCGGCGAGGATTTCGATTTCCTCTGGGGAACTTCCGGTGCGATCGATGACATCTTGGCGCAATGCGGTAGAAATTTCCGAGGGGAGATCGGCTAGATTTGGGGAGATTTCATCCATGATCATGACGGCTTCAGGGTTTTGTACGATAATGGGGTCTGGAGTGGGAGAGTCGGTTGTAACAAGAAGCGTATAGGCGACTAGGGCTAACACGCCTATCAGTAGTGGGGCGAAAATGACCCAGGGAGGTTGTAGGTAGATGGGTCGGTCTGGCTGTTTTTGGTTGGAAGAATCCTGATGCTGAGGTTTCATGGCTAGGATTGGCGAAAACGATATTATGACGCTTGAGAATATTATAGCTTAATAATTATTGGGGGGAAATGATACAGTATTAAATTGAACAAATGTGGGGGTTTGATGTATGGATATACTATTGGAGGGGGGTGCGGTCCTGGAGAAACGGGATTATACCTTGATTGTTGATGTCAGCGAGAGTATGGCAATGGCTGGCAATAAAAAGGGACAGTCTCGCTGGGAGTTGATGCGACAATCGATTTTAGAGTTGGCAACCTATTGCGAACATTTTGACCCGGATGGGATTACTTTATATTTATTTGCTGAGGAGTTTAAGCGCTACGATCGCATTACTTCTGACCATGTGGGAGAGGTTTTTGAGAATCATAAACCTGGGGGAAAAGCGGATTTGGCTTCGGTTCTCAAGGATGCTACTGATAGTTATTTTGCCAGACGGGCGACGGAACAATCACAGCCTAATGGTGAAACTATTTTTGTGGTTACAGGTGGGGAGATTATTAATCCGTTATTGGAGGTTAAACGTATCTTAATTAATGCTTCTAATCAACTGACCCATGAGGAAGAATTGGCTGTAGAAATGATTAGGGTGGGGTCTAGTGACACGGCTACGGCGTTTTTTAAGGTGCTTGATGATGAGTTAACTGCATCGGGGGCTCGTTATAATATTTGTGATACAGTCAGTTTGGAAGATATGGAAGAGATTAGTTTGACTGATGTTTTGTTACGCGCAATTACTGATTAGATTTGAGGGGATTTTCTGGAAATAGGCAACCATTGGGGTTGCCTTGATTTAGGTTATTGGGGATGCCATTTGATATTGCAACCAATACTGGGTTTTTGGTCGCTGTTGATGGGTTGGTCGGCGAGAATGGCATCTAAAGCCGCCCGCAAATCTGCCCCGGTGACGGGTAAGTTATTCCCGGGGCGACTGTCATCTAATTGACCGCGATATACTAATTGGCGATCGCTATTAAACAAGAAGAAATCGGGGGTACAGGCTGCTGTATAGGCTTGGGCTACTTCTTGGGTTTCATCGTAGCAGTAAGGGAAGGAAAAACCTACTGTTTCGGCTTGGTTTTTCAGGTGTTCAGGTCCGTCTTGGGGATGGGTTTTGATGGAGTTGGCGCTAATAGCAACTATTCCTATTCCTAGGGGTTGATAATCATGTCCTAGTTTAGCTAGTTCATTTTCAATATGTTTGACGAAGGGACAGTGACAACAGATAAACATGACTAGCAAGGCTTTTTTATCCTTAAATGTATCGACGGATATGATTTCCCCAGAGGTCACGTCTGGGAGTTGAAAATCTGGGGCGATGGTCCCTAAACTTAACATGGTTGATGCTGTTAAAGCCATGATTCAAGATTCCTGATTTTTACTAGATGATAATATCCATGATAATTATAGCGGATTGTTCTCGACTGAGGTTAGGTAAAGCCATGGCTGATAGCTAGGATGTTTGGGGGTGGCGGGTAAGGTGACATCAAGGGGATGTGATATGATCTCAAATAGCTACCTATCAAATTCAGACAGCTATTATGACTGATATCATTTCGATAAATACTTCAACGGCGATTAAGTTTGATGATTATATTCAATATACGGAGGGGGGAATTGTTAGCCGGGTTTTGCTAAAAGATGATCACTGTCAATATACCCTATTTTGTTTGGGGGCGGGTACGGAAATTTCCGAACATACGGCTACGAAAAACGCGACGGTTAACGTTTTGGAAGGTCGCGGAATTTTAACTCTGGAGGGAAAAGAGATTAGCTTAGAGGCGGGAGTGTTTGTATTCATGAAAGCCAACGCACCCCACGCCCTGAAAACGGAGGAAAATCTGGCATTTGTGCTGACTCTTTCCGCTAGTAATGAGTAGGGAAATTAAGTTACTTTAGCGCCTTGGGTATCAATTGCAAGCGATCGCACATCTACCCCGATGTTATAGCCCCTCCAAGCCTCCCTCATGGCAGATACAACCCTATGGGTGTGGGGGGGGTCTGTGAGGGCTAGAAGGGTCGGCCCTGCCCCGCTAATGGCTAATTCGTAAGCGCCTGCATCTAAGGCGGCTTGTCTAACGGCATCATAACCCTGGATCAGAGATTGGCGGTAGGGCTGATGGATTTTGTCAGCTATGGCGACGCGCAACCAGTCTCCCTGTCCGGTTTCTAAGCCTCGGATTAATAAACCTAGGTGGGCGGTGTTGAAAATGGCATCGGCACGGGTATAATGGGAGGGGAGAACGCTGCGAGCTTCGGCGGTGGATAGTTCAAAGTCGGGAATAGCGACGACGGGGACTATATCTTGATGCCAAGGAATTTCGCAGATCTGCCAGCGGTGGTTATGGTCGGCGACTGATAACTGACAACCCCCCAACAGGGCGGGGACTACGTTGTCGGGGTGTCCTTCTATGGCGATCGCCATTTCCATAATTTCTGTTTGAGTCAGGGGGTTTCCGGCTAGGGTATTTGCACCCACTAAACCCCCTACAATTGCTGTGGCTGAACTTCCCAAGCCCCTGGCGAGGGGAACCCCTAGTTTGATGTGAATTTTGACGGGAGGGGGAGTTTGATTGATGTGATGGTAGAGTTTAAGAAAAGCCTGATAAACTAAGTTGCGATCGTCTGTGGCTACAGCCTGGGCTTCTACTCCTTCGGCGGTAATTTGATGGGGTTTTTCTGTATTCGTTAAAGGGGAAAATTCTAGGATATTATACAGGCTGAGGGCGGCACCAATACAATCAAATCCTGGTCCAATATTGGCGGTGGTGGCGGGGACGGTAACGGTAATTGGGTGAGACATTGACAATGATGAATATGGGCTAATTTTGTGGTAAAATTAGGGATTTTATCCCTGGCTTTTAGTTATGCAGACCATGGCTAGTTATTCTGGGTCTTGGTTGGCTGAATTTTCGCCAATATTAAGATTCTTTTTGGACTCTTTTAATTCTTTCCAGAGTTGTTTGATTCTTTGGTAAGCCACTTCGGAACTCAGTTTACCATTGGTTTCTAACCCACAGATATAGTTCACCTTATGTGCAAACTCTTGGAGGTTAGAGTTAAACATCATATTTTGGGGGCTAAATTCTCCACGATAACGGGTTTTGGGGTAAAGAAATTCGTCTTTTTCGTTCATATATTTAGGCTGAATATGTGAGTTGGTATCCTGGGGGAAAGCTACTACTAACTCCCTCAAAAAAATGCTATTCTGGCTACATTTTTAGGTGCTAGTAATATCATTAATGAAAATCAAGGACTGACACTTAGGGGGTAGCTGGGTTTAAGTCTGACCGTGGTGATTATAGTATTTCAGGCGGGTTATACAAGGGAAAGGATTATATTTTTGACCAGTATTTATACTGACTCAATCCGATTAAATGATTAACTAAATCCGGGTCAACTTAGCTTAAGATCATATAGCATTATGTATTATATGTTAGGCGATACCAAAAGGGGAGTCAATATGTCTATGGGTTTAGACAAACTCCCCATGGTAAAAGAGGTAGAAGGGGTTTCTAGCCTAGTATAGGTTATTGTGGGGCACCATATCCCCCGCCGCCGGGAGTTTGGATGGTCAACACATCCCCTATACCCATAAGGGCGATCGCACTACTATGGAGATCTTCAACAGTCCCATTTTGGCGAGTAATGGAATTACGCCCCACCATACCGGGTTCACCTCCAGCCATACCAAAAGGTGGGATGATACGATGTCCCGATAGGATAGTGGCTGTCATTTCCTCCAAAAATCGAATTTGGCGGATAATACCATTACCACCGCGATACTTTCCGTTACCGCCGCTGTGGGGGCGAATAACAAAAGCCTCGATCAGAACCGGATAACGCCATTCTAGCACTTCTGGATCAGTTAGGCGAGAATTAGTCATGTGGGTATGTACTGCGTCGGTCCCGTGAAAATTAGGACCTGCGCCCGATCCGCCGCAGATGGTTTCATAATATTGATAGCGATCGCTTCCAAAGGTAAAATTATTCATAGTTCCCTGGGAAGCCGCCATAACTCCCAAAGCGCCATATAAAGCATCAACCACAGCCTGAGAAGTTTCGACATTTCCAGCCACTACAGCCGCCGGAAATTTGGGGTTAAGCATACAGCCTTCAGGGATGATAATTTCTAAAGGTTTTAAACATCCAGCATTGAGGGGAATGCTATCAGCCACCAAAGTCCGAAATACATACAAAACCGCCGCTTTACAAACAGCCTGGGGTGCATTAAAGTTGCTGTCCAATTGTCGAGAAGTTCCGGTGAAATCTATTTTGGCGCTGCGGTTTTGGCGATTAATGCTAATAGCGACTTGAATAACTCCCGCATTATCCAGAAGATAAATAAACTCACCATCCCGCAGAACATCAATAGCCCTTCTGACGGACTCCTCTGCATTATCCTGGACAAATTGCATATAAGTTTGGACTGTAGCCAAGCCATATTGTGCGACCATTTTATGTAATTCTGTCACCCCTTTTTCATTGGCGGCAATTTGTGCTTGTAGGTCAGCAATATTAGTCTGAGGGTTCCGGGCGGGGTAGGGATGATTAGTTAATAATTTCAGCAATTGTGCTTCTCGGAATTTACCGCTATCAACCAACTGAAAATTATCGATTAAAATACCTTCTTCCAAGACTGTTTTACTATGGGGTGGCATAGAACCGGGCGTTATCCCTCCCAGGTCGGCATGATGACCGCGAGATGCCACATAAAATAAAATGTTTAATCCGGCAGTATCAAACACTGGAGTAATGACGGTAATATCAGGTAAATGAGTCCCGCCATCATAGGGATTATTTAGCATATAAACATCCCCAGCTTTGAGAGTTTCGGCTTTAGCTTTAATTAGGCTGCGGACACTTTCTCCCATAGAGCCTAAATGTACAGGAATATGGGGAGCGTTGGCTACGAGTTCCCCGAATTGGTCAAAAATTGCACAGGAAAAATCTAGGCGTTCTTTAATGTTAACTGATGATGCCGTATTTTGTAGGGTAATTCCCATTTGTTCAGCGATGAACTGAAACAGGTTTTTAAATATTTCGAGACGCACCGGATCAGGTTTTGTGGTGGAGATTTTGCAGTCAATGGGGGAAGTTTGGGGTTGGGAAATTTTGGCTAAAACTAAGTGATTGCGTTCGGTTAATTGAGCAGACCAACCTGGCTCGATAATATTAGTTCCGGTAGGTTCGAGAATAATCGCGGGTCCGATTAATTCATCTCCTGGCTGTAAAATATCTCTGGGAAATACGGGGGTTTGTTGCCATTTTTGGTTGGTAAAAATTGGGACGGTGGCAATAGGGGTAGGGGGTTGATTGTGGCGACGAGATAATATGGTTTCGGGGGGATTTTCCATCTGGCGGACTATTTCGACGGATACAGATTCAACTATTAGTTGTTTGTCGTTTTTGATAAAGCCATAACGGGTGCGGTGTTCGGTTTCAAAGGCGACTTTCATGGGTTCGACTTGGCGGGAAAATGGGACGGTGAGGGTGGAGTCTGTCCCCTGATATTTCAAATTGGCGCGATAAAAAACTATGTCGTTGGGGGAATTGTGGGGGTCAAGTTCCGATCGCATTTCGGTTTCTAAGTCGGCTAAAACTGGGGTGATATCGGCTAATAAATGTTCGTTTAGCGGGGCTTCTATGGCTTTCTCGCGGATGTTACCTACATCTGCTAGAGCCATGCCATAGGCTGATAAAACGCCAGCGTAGGGATGAATAAACACCCGTGTAATGCCTAATGTATCTGCGATCGCACAGGCGTGTTGACCTCCCGCGCCGCCAAAGCAACAGAGGGTATATTCGGATACGTCATAACCGCGCTGTAGGGAGATTTTCTTAATCGCATTAGCCATATTTTCTACGGCGATCGCAATAAAACCCGCCGCCACTTCTTCGGGTTGGCGAGGGTCTCCGGTGGCTTGAGTAATATCTGCCGCTAACTGATTAAATTTGGTTTTAACTACTTCTGCATCAAGGGGTAAATTGGCTTGGGGTCCGAATACTTGGGGGAAAAATTCGGGTCTAATTTTGCCTAACATTACGTTACAGTCAGTAACTGTTAAAGGTCCCCCACCACCATAGCAAGCGGGACCTGGATCAGCACCCGCAGACTGTGGACCGACACGATAGCGGAAACCGTCAAAGACTAAAATTGAACCTCCCCCGGCTGCGACAGTATAAATAGAAAGGATGGGGGTTCGCATTCTGACCCCCGCAATTTCAGTCTCAAATTGTCTTTCATATTCGCCGTTATAATGGGCGACATCTGTGGATGTTCCACCCATATCAAAGGTGATAATTTTGTCAAAACCTGCCTGTTGACTGGTTTTAACAGCGCCAACAATGCCGCCAGCAGGCCCTGATAAAATGCTATCTTTTCCTTGGAAGTTTTGGGCGTTAGTTAGGGCTCCATTAGACTGCATAAACATTAATTTAGGCAGATTTTGGGGCGGGCTAGATACTCCATCTCTTGGGGTATGGTTGCCATATAATTCCTGGGCTACTTTGTCGATATAACGCTTTAAAATGGGTGATAGGTAAGCATCGACTACGGTGGTATCTCCCCGGCTGATTAGTTTCATTAAGGGGCTAATTTGGTGGGATGTGGAAATTTGGGTAAAGCCAATTTGGGCGGCGAGTTCGGCTATTTGTTGTTCGTGTTTGGGGTAGCGGTAACTGTGCATTAGGGCGATCGCACAACTGCGAATCCCGTCTTGATAAGCCTGTTGTAGGGCTGCTTGTAAGGGTTCTAATTGGAGAGGTTGCAGTTCTTCCCCTTGGGCGCTGTAGCGTTCTTCTGCTTCGATTACCCTTTCATATAGCAGGGATGGTAAAATGATTTCTTGGGCAAAAATATCGGGGCGATTTTGATAGCCAATGCGGAGAGCATCTTTAAAGCCTTTGGTGATAATTAATAGGGTGCGATCGCCTTGACGTTCCAGCAGTGCATTAGTTGCTACTGTAGTTCCCATTTTTACCTCAGAAATACAATTTTCTGGGATGGGTTCATTGCCGCCAATTCCTAAAATTTCTTTGATACCAGCTACCACAGCATCCTGATAACGTTGAGGATTTTCTGATAGGAGTTTATGGGTCACTAAACTACCGTCTGGTTTGCGGGCGACAATATCTGTAAATGTACCGCCTCTATCTACCCAAAATTGATATTTACCTGCGAAGTTTTCAGCCATTGAATAATTCCCAATCATCTCAATTGTTTACAGTTACTCTAGTATCATTATCTATAGCATCAGCCCTCACCCTCCCACCCTCTCCCCAAGTCGGAGAAAGACCTGGAAAACTTATTAAATGATTACGGAAAGGGCTGTAAGCCTCCACCCCCCACCTCTCCCAGAAGGCGAGAGGGTGGTTAATGATTTCATCATGCGTTATGTGGTCTTAGTTTATGAGACATTGGCTTTAGTCTTTTGTCGGGAGGTGTGACTATATATTGACCATAAAAGAGACTAAATTCGATGGTATTTTGTATCAAGTTGATGAGGCGATCGCTCCAAAGATGCGATCGGGATAATAACCAATAATGATGCAAATTATGTTCTTTCACTATAAAAACCCCCTGAATTAAAAATTGGGTATAAGTAGGCTCGAAGCTGCTGAGGTATTAAATAGATATCCCTCAGATATTTGGTTTATCAATAATCCCCTGATTATCTATTATAGCGGGATTCCAGCCAAACCCTGACATCTTGTTCTACATAAAAACGTTGATTGGTTCGGGTGAAAGGGTCGTAAACATCCCAGACTAAATCACCATCTTGGTCATAACTTTGAGAGATGGTTATATCCCGGCTACCCACCAAAAACTTCCACAATAAGCCAGGTATTTTCTCGAACCAATTAAGAATACCTTCACCGGACAAACTCCGGGGATAATTAACTAAAGTATTCTCCCTCAATGCCATGGTACTACAAGCAGTTCTTCCCGTTGATTTCATCGCCACAATTCCTCCATGAATATTCAGTTGTAACAAACCATAAACTCGAGGAGATGCTAATTTAAACTCCCTTATTTATCGCGGTTCACGGAAATAAGCGATCGCCCAAATAAGTAAATTTCGATCACTCTATTAAAAGTATGACCTACCCTAGCCAAAAATAACAGATGCAGTTATCATAAATTGTAGCCATAACAGTTTAATTTTTGGCAACTGTTCTGGTCAGAAAATCAGCAACTGTATCCTTTAAGGGATTTGGAGGTATGACCATGAAAGCCAGACCCGTAGAAAAGTCTCCCGGAGTGAACTTGTATGAAGAGGTAGCCAACCGCATTCAGTCCCTAATCAAAGAAGGGACCCTGAAACCAGGCGATCGCATTCCCTCAGTCCGCAAAATGCACCAACAGATGAGCGTTAGCATCACCACAGTATTAGAAGCCTATCGCCTCCTCGAAGATAGGGGGCTAATTGTCGCCCGTCCCCAGTCCGGCTACTATGTTCGCCATATTCTGTCACTTCCACCCGCAGAACCCACCTCCTCAACTCCCCCAGGACTAGCCTGTAATGTGGATATCTCAATGGCTTTTAGGATAAATACAGTCCTAGGGGAACCAGGAATGATTAAACTCGGTGCCGCCGTCCCTGACCCGGAACTATTCCCCCTCGCCGCCCTAAATCGATTGATGGGACAGGTGATGCGTCAAAACCCAGAAGTCTGTCACTCCTATAACGCCCTACCAGGGTTGGAACCTCTACGCCATGAAGTAGCTAGGCGATTAATGGATGCGGGTTGTTCCCTCACCCCAGACCAAATTTTGATTGTGAATGGGACCACAGAGGGGATGTATCTATCTCTGCGCGCGATCACAAAACCCGGGGATACAGTGGCGATCGAGTCCCCATCCTATTATGGATTGTTAGAAATTTTGCAATCTCTACACCTAAAAGCCTTGGAACTTCCCACCCACCCGCGAGAAGGGTTATCACTACCCGATTTGGAAAACGCCCTTAGTCAAGGTCAGGTGGCTGCTTGTGCGATCGTTTCCAATTTTAGTAATCCTCTGGGAAGCTGTATGGAAGATAGCAAGAAAAAAGCCTTGGTGGAAATTTTGGAGAACTACGATATTCCTTTGGTCGAAGATGATGTTTATGGCGATTTGGGCTTTGATGAGATGCGTCCGAAGGCGATTAAAGCCTTTGATAAAAAGGGTTTGGTTTTATATTGTTCTTCCTCCAGTAAAACAATTTCTCCCGGTTTGCGGGTCGGTTGGGTCGTGGCTGGTCGTTATCAAAAGACTGTCGAACAACTGAAATTGTTTACTAACATTGTGACAGCGGCAGCTAATCAATTAACGATCGCTGCCTTTTTAGCTAATGGAGGTTATGACCGCCATCTCCGACACCTGCGACGAGCCTATGGGGAACAGGTCTTGCGAATGACTCAGGCAATTTGTGATTATTTTCCCCCAGAAACTAAAGTAACGCGCCCCACAGGAGGTCACGTCTTATGGGTAGAGCTTCCACCCCATTTTAATGCGATCGCACTTTACCAGGAAGCCTATAAACGCCAAATCAGCATTGCTCCTGGAACCATGTTTTCCGCATCAGGAAATTATCGGAATTGCTTTCGCTTAAATTGTGGTTTACTGTGGTCTCCCAAAATCCAGATAGCCATGCAAATATTAGGAGAATTAATTGCCAATCAAGACTCTGATACAACTCGTTTACGACCATTATTTTTAGCTTGAAATAATCCCCAATCAGCACTTAATATCAGGTCTTTTGGTGATAAATCATCCTTAATAATTTTACTGGCAACTCCCCCACTCAGGGTAATACATGAACCAATCTGAGACCCCCAGTGGGAGATGTTTTTAGCCAAAACGTTCCGGCGAATTGTGTCTGCTACATCCAGGGCTTCTTTTAATTCAAGACCCGGTAGGATAATCGCAAACTCTTCCCCTCCGTAGCGGGCGGCTAAGTAAGGCTTATGCTGATGACAAGCCGTGATAGCTTCTTCAATTGCTTTGGCGATCCGTTGCAGATATAAATCTCCCGCTAAGTGACCATAATTATCATTGTAGGGCTTGAAAAAATCTATGTCTAAGAGAATTAAAGAGATGGGTTGTCCTTTTTGGCTTTGTAAAGTATGCTCCATATAAAGATAGAACTTACGTCGATTGGCTAATTGGGTTCAATTATCCAAAAAAGCCAGTTCTTTCAGCTTTATGTTTTCTGGCTGTAGCTGACGATTTTTGATGTTTTGATAGTGAATCTTACGATAGAGTGTCCGCCAGAGCAATATTGTGGATGATATTAATGGGATATTGTTCAATATTCTCCATGGTATTACTATCAACTAAAATATCCTCTAATTTGCGGCTATTTTGGATGTTAAAATTCATGCTAGTATCCCCTTAAAAATTCCTCGAAAAGGATGGATTTTTGTATTGCCAGTTTAGGTGATTATTTACACCCAACTTGCTGACCATTTTAGTTAAGATGACTTCCAGCTTGGACTTCAGATTTAATTCCTGGAAATATCTTGACTTTTCGACGGAAATAAGATTTAATAGTTGTGGGTTCAGAATCACGGCTAACTTACCTATCTCTCGGCTTCAACAAAATTAATTATTGACGATCCGCCGAGAAACTGCCGTGACGACTATCCGCCGATACCGTGATAATCCTGAAAAAGTATCGTGATCGCCTAGTAATGGTGGTTGTGATTACTTGATCGAATTGATGTGACTGTGATCACAATTGCCAAAAGACCTGTCTGAAGGTAGATTCCCAGAAATTCTCACCCAAAATGGCGGATCAGGTTAATATTGTGGTAGACACTCGCGAGGTAATCAATTTATGTCACCTTGGCCTAGCCTAATCACCGCATCTGCACTTATCGTATACCTGGTTGTTACCATCAACGTCGGTAGAGCTAGAATGAAATATAAGGTTATGCCTCCTGACATGACGGGCGATCCAAACTTTGAACGAGTCTTGCGGGTACAGCAAAATACCCTAGAACAGTTAATTATTTTCCTTCCGGCGTTGTGGCTGTTTTCTGAGTTTGTCAGTCCCCTAGTGGCTGCGGGTTTGGGTGCAGTATGGATAGTGGGGCGCATTCTCTATGCTTGGGGATACTATCAGGCGGCGGAAAAGCGGATGATTGGCTTTGGGGTCAGTATCTTATGCTTATTTTCCCTACTGGGAGGGTCTCTAATCGGAATTATCATTCCCTTGGTTAAACAAATTATCTAAGATGGAGTCAGGGGCATGGCAGAGAATCATCCCGAAGAGCCGATCATGTTTAAGATAAGCGATCGCCTCTTTCAACAATTAACCGAATTTACCGAAACCCTAGAAGCCGAGGCTCTGAACCCGCCTCCCAATTCCCACAGCGATCGGACAGTCAACCCTCAACCGGACTTAACCCCACCGCTACCCTCGGAGTCCCCAAATTCCCCATCTGAATAACTTAATTAACGAATGGCTGATCTCGAACAATTAAAATCTGCCTTGGTCAGGACTCAGAATCCTAACCAAATCTCTGCCCTAATTGTTGATTTCACCCACCAAGAGATACTTAGTGTCTACTATCAACTACCGTCCCAAAAGCAGCAACAAATTTGTAAAATTTGGGCGATCGAATTTGAATCAGGGTGACAATTAATAAGGGTAAAGTGCATCCATGTCAGAACCCCAAAATCATCCTTCACCATTACATTATCCCAATGAATCTCCCCCTAATTCTCCGGCTTTAACAGAGGAAGAAAAGGAGATATCTACAGTCACCGACTCAGAATCTTTATTTAATCATAGATCTGGCTTAGTTCCCTATCTATGTTGGGTTAGTGTTATATCCTTAATTGTCGCTATGGTCATGTTTGGGAATGACCTAGGGGCGATCGCGATTATTTATGTAATTATCACCATTTTCTGTGCGGCTTTATCCTACCGATATCCCCGCCAAGGATTATGGGGTTTACTGATTTATTTACCTTTTGCCGGGACTATCGCCTATTGGATAGGGGATGATCGACCAATTTTTCACTTACTGAAAAATATATTATTTTACATTCCCGCACTCTTAGGAATGCTGGTTGTGCTAATTCGTGAAGGTAAAGCACTTATAATTAATAAAAATCTCAAAATCCCCCTATTAATCTTTCTAGGTATTGCTTTAATTAACCTAGTTATAGTCAATGGAGGGCAACATTTTAGTGATGACCCCAGGGGAATACCAATAGTTATGGGAATTTTCGGATTAGCCATATTAATCGGATATATTCCCCTAATTACCTGTGGATATTACCTGATCCGGAAAAATCAAGATGTCTATTTCCTCAATCGTTTACAGGTAGTTTTAGCCATAGTATGTTGTCTGCTAGGTATCGCTCAATTTTGGTTAGTTATCACAGGTGTTTGTCCTGACAATAGCGGCTTAGAACCCCATCTTTTACTGACAGCCAACCTACAGCGCAAGTGTCTAGTTGGCGGTTCTTTAGGCTACCTACCAGAAGCCAATTTTATCCGACTTCCCGGAACCTTTGTCTCCCCCTGGCATTGGACATGGTTCTTAATTTCCAGTGCCTTTTTTGCTTTTCTAACTTCCCTCAATGACCCGAAAATCACTTGGCAGATAACTGGCGGATTTTCCCTATTCTTAATCATGATAAATGCCGTCATATCAGGTCAGAGAACTGCTTTTTTAGGCGTACCTCTGGTGCTGATATTATTAATAATTGCCACCAGTCATATATCCCGTTGGAAACGATTATTAATTAGCTTCTTAGCCATCGGACTATTTTTGTTAACTACCCTAGTCATATTTCCCAATCTAGCCGAGGGACGAATGGAAAGTTTGACCGGACGCTGGACAGCATCTCCCCCTTCCGAATTTGTCATAGATCAAACTCAGTGGACTCTCAGAAATAGCCGAGGCTTATTAGGTAATGGACTCGGACGAGGCACTAATGCCACCCGCAGTCTAGGTAGTACACGACTACTAGAAACTTATTATTCTAAACTCATCTATGAATTAGGAATCATAGGAGCGATCGCCTTTTTAATATTAGTCACCACCCTAATGACGGAAGGTTTCAAATCCTATCACCAAGTCCGCAATTCTCATCTGAGAAATGATGGTATTGTCTTCTGGATTTTCATTATCATCATCGGTTACAACCCCTACTGGTATCCCCTCGACACCGACCCCGTTGCCGTTTATTACTGGCTGATTGCTGGGGTGATGTTGAAACTACCCAGCTTAACCAAATAACCGTTGTTGCTGGTGACAATCAGCTTCTCCCAGATAAATTTGGCGCTGACCTTTGGGAATAGTAATCCAACCCAAATCTTGTAGGCGGTTAGTCAGATTAGAAATACTCACCCCCAACTCATCCCTAATACTGTAGAGATGAGACCACTTACTGAGATCGCGACCCGATCGCTTTTCCTCTAAAATATGACGAGGCATCAGCAGACAACTGGCAAAATATTGAGCCTGCCATTCAATAGAAGCAATTTGAGAGGAAACCGCACCACTGCGACAGACAAATGGTTGCTGGGCTGTTGAGGATGACCAACCGTAATTTCCCAGATTCAATTCTAACTGTCGAGCTACCCCGTCCACCTCATCGTGATTAATATGAAGGACCCAGTGTCCGATTTCATGGGCGATCGTAGACTCGATAAACCCTTGGGGTTTTTCTAAAATCTCTTCGTTAATCTCAATTTGTCTAGCAGCGGGAATAATCCGGGCGGCGATCGCCCCTTGTTCGTCCGCTGGTATGTAATCCCATACTACCCCCAAATCTAAAAAATCCGCCACCAAACTCGACTCAAAAGGCCACTGAGGAGCAAAATTAGGGGTAGCCGCCATGCGCTGAAGAATTTGATCAGCGCGACGTTCAATAGATTCTTTCGCATAAAAGCGATAGGGTTTGAGAATACTCACTTATCTTTCCCCGAAGCTGCATCAAATACCTGTTTAGCAAAATTAGGGTTTTCCTGAAGTCGTCGAAATAGGGCTGTGATCTCCCGGTTATTCTCTTTGAGGAAATTCTCGTAATGGTGGGGAATGCGTCCCGCCAAAAAGATTAATTCCTCCTCATCTATGCCCAAATTTCGCGCTAAACCCCGGATTACCTCCTCTTTGGGAGCATAATCAGCGCGATCGTTCTCTAGCTTGGATAGATAGGTAAAGTCCACACCAAGCAACCCCGCCAGTTCTCGCTGGGAGTAGCCCCTATCCTTGCGAGCCTGACGGATCAATTTACCAAAAGTTTGTGTTTCGTCCACGGCATTGTCCTCCTGGTCTCTATTATAGGACACCTTGATTGACACTCCCCAGCCTAAAGGCGTGGGGATTCTTCCTTCAACGACTCGACTTGCTCTGACAGGTTTGCACCAACCAAAGTAGCGGTCAAATCTCCAGAAGCGTTAAGTTTCCGTATGCCCTACGGTACTCAAGGCAGCCTTCAGAATGTTGATGGCTGCGTTATAGTCTCGGTCTAACTCACACCCACACTGACAAACATGGGTTCGAGTCGAGAGACTTTTCTTGACAACCGTGCCGCAGCTCGAGCATTTTTGAGAGGTATAAGCAGGGTTTACCGCTACGGTAATCTTGCCAAATTTTACCCCAAAATACTCCAACCATTTCCTGAACTGATACCAAAGAGCATCGTGAATCGACTTGGCGAGACAGTGATTTCTCACAATATTCTTAATCCTCAAATCTTCGTAGGCCACCAGATCGTTAGATTGGATTACGCAACGCGCCAGTCTCTTGGCCTGTTCTTCACGTTGCCGACTTATTTTGAGGTGTGTTCGCCCGAGTCGATTAACGG